>CAVKVO010000159.1:0-5858 GCA_963659575.1 Prevotella sp. CAG:1031 | reverse complement strand
TTAGCTCACGTTGCCTATAGGAGGTACGGCGCCCCCGCCGTATCATTCGTGCTCAAAATGTCTTTCGCCCTTGCGGGCGATGATACGGCGAGGGCGCCGTACCTCCTATGCCTTGTGCCCTTTTAGCTGGGAGCAAAGCGAGGACGCTTCGCCCACTACAAACAATGCAAAAAGGACGCTTCGCCCACTACAAAACGCGCACCTTTTATTCTTTACTTCCTCTCCAACCAAGCATCAATAATCCGTCTTGCGATACTTAGTTTTTCGGGAATTGTGGGCAGGTTGTTGCGATTGAACCACGCCCCAGCAGCCAGTTCCGACCGCTGTAGCTTTATGTTGCCCGACACATAGTCGGCCTCGAAACCCACCATAAGACCGCAGGGATAGGGCCAGGGCTGACTTCCGAAGTAGCGGAGGTTGGTTATCTCCACTCCAGTCTCCTCCATCACCTCGCGATGCACCGCTTCTTCGAGCGTTTCGCCCGTCTCCACGAATCCTGCCACGAGACCATAGAAGTCGCCTTTGAAGTTCTTGGCGTGAACAAGCAACACCTCGTCGTCACCTTTGTGTATCAGTACGATGATGGCAGTGGCCAACTGCGGCCACACCTCCTTGCCACACGCTGGGCACTTCTTGCTTATCTGCGTGTGCATAGTCATCGGTGTACCGCAAACGCCGCAGTATTTTGTGTTGCCGTCCCAGTAGAGCAGTTCCTCACACTTGCCCGCCTTCAGATACAAGTCATGCGGCAGTTTGTAGTAGCTTGCCCTCAATCCGCACATCTCGTAACGGTCAGAATCAGTGACAGGTTCGGCTATGCGGTAGGTCTTCACCTCCACGCCGTCCAGAGGAGTCACATCCAGAATGTGAGTGTCGGGACTCACCTCCGTGGGCGGTTCAGTGCCGTGCGGCACACTGTAACTTCCGTCGGCCAAACGCTCCATCAGCACGTCGCCACGGTAGAACACAAAGTAGTATTTGTCCTTTTCGTTGTCCATAGTTCTTATATTTTACGCCCGCAGGTACACTCCATGAAAGTGATTGCGAGTTTCTTTGTGGTGCGAAATTACTAAGAAAATGCGACTGGACGGGCTTCCGGGCATATTTTTTGCAGCATAGAAAGTATGAAAGGCTAATACCAAAACGATAAGAAAGGAAAAGAAATATGGCATTTATAGACTATTACAAGATTTTAGGTGTCAGCAAAGACATACCACAGAAGGACGTTAAGCGTGCTTACTTGAAGCGTGCCAAGCAGTTTCACCCCGACTTGCACCCCGATGACCCCAAGGCCAAGGCGAAGTTTCAGGCTCTTAACGAAGCCTACGACGTGATTGGCGACCCTGACAAGCGCGCCAAGTACGACCAGTATGGCGAGCAGTGGAAACAGGCTGAGGCTTTCGGCGGCGCAGGTGGCGGCTTCGGCGGCGGTGGCACCTACAACTACTCCTCGGGCGGTTCACCGTTTGAAGGGTTCGACTTCTCCAACTTCGGAGGCGGCGGCGGATTCAGTTCATTCTTCGAGCAACTCTTCGGCGGCGCGCGTAGTCGCAAAGGAGGGCAGTCGGCAGGTGCCGGTAGCGGCTTCGGCGGTTTCAGACAGCACTCCGGTGAGATGAACGCCAATGTCAGCATCGACCTGCGCACGGCTTTGCTCGGCGGCGAGGTGATAATACAACTCAAAAACGGGTCAAAGCTGAAACTGAAGATAAAGCCAGAGACGCAGCCCGGCACCAAAGTACGTCTGCGCGGCAAGGGTTACGACCGTGGCGACGGCACCTTCGGCGACCTCATCATCACCTACAACGTGACGCTTCCCACCAATCTGACCGACCGACAAAAACAGTTGTTGACCGAAGCGTTGGGGTAAGGTTGTGAAATGAATGGGCAATGTACGTCCTACGCACTTTTTTGTTAGGGGCAAAGCGAGGACGCTTCGCCTACTAAACTTGCGCAGCGATTTTTTTTGTCAAGAATTAGAGAATTTCGCGCAATGCTTTCTTTGAATTTTCTTCTAACAAAGAGGATTACGAGAAGTCTTGACGCTGTCAAGCGCTGCGCAGTTGGAAGTCTGTAGTGGGCGAAGCGTCCTCGCTTTGCCCTTGGCGCAGTTGGAAGGCGTAGGAGGTACGGCGCCCCCGCCGTACCCCAGTCGCTCGAAGAGCGAAAGAAGATCAAAACATGATTTGTTGTTATTCACACGAATGATACGGCGGGGGCGCCGTACCTCCTATGCCTTGTGCCTTTTTAGCCAAGGGCAAAGCGAGGACGCTTCGCCCACTAAGCGCAGATTCGGCGCAGCTTAGAGGCGTAGCCTCGTTTTATACGTTTTAGGAGTTTTATTAAAGAGGTTGTCTCTTATTGTCTCTATTGTCGTTATCTCAAATTCTTGACAAAGAAAACACATTGTTTTCGTTCGCAAGAATGGTACGGCGAGGGCGCCGTACCTCCTAAGCTGTGCCTTTTCCTCAAAGCTCTATCGCTCTGAAAGAGTACGGGGGCAGTGTGATGACGAGCTTGTCGTCTTGGCGAACGCTGTAGCTTCCGGTGTTGCATCCCACCTTTGCCTGTCCCGGTTTGCCGTCAAAGCCCTCGTAGCGGAGCGTGTTGCCGAGCGGAAGAGAACGTGCGCCGACGGTGAGGTTGAGACTCACGGGCAGTATGTTCACCACCTTCAGATAGCGTTTACCCGTCTTGCTGTCCCTAACCACACTTGCCGCGATGCGGTTCGTGAGGGTTGAGTCACCCACATTGAGCGTTGACTCCACATAGCGGTCGCCGCCATACACAGAAAAGAGTCTTTGCGTGTTGTAGCTCGGTGCGGTCTGTATCGACGTGTTGTCGAAATATATCATGTCGGGACTCCAGTTGCTGTGGCCGTTCTTTGACAACAGCGGAGCGTAGGAGGTCATTGCCACCACGTCGCCGTTGCGCTCAATGCCGCAGAGATAGGCAGCCTCAGCCAGTGCGCAGTCTATCGCGCCCTTGCCCTGACGTGCCGCATACTCACCGAGATACACCTTCGGCGCGGTGCGGTCGTAGTTGTCATAGTAGTGCTGGTTGTTGAGGAACCATCCCACGCTCTCATAGTAGTGCTCGTCCACCATGTCCAGTATGTTGCGGTTGTCGTTGGCAAACTTCCATCCCTCGATATAGTCAGACGAAGGATAGTGGAACGGACCCACGGTGCCGCACACGATGATGTCGGGATATTGCTTCTTTATGGCCTCGCATATCATCTTGCAACGGTCTTCAAACGTTGTGGAGATGATATCCTCGTTGCCTATACCTATATATTTAAGGTTGAACGGAGCCGGATGACCAGCGTCAGCCCTCATCTTCGCCCACTTGCTCGTGGCGGGATCGCCGTTGGCCCAGTCAATCAGGTCAAGTATCTCCTGAATGTATGCCGGCATGTCCTTCATGTCTATGCCTCCCTGCTGTCCACCGTAGCCATTGGCGTCAGGACCGGCGTTCTGACACGGCACACCTGCCGCCAACACGGGCAGCGGTTCGGCGTTGATGTCTTCGCAGAACTGGAAATACTCATAGAAACCCAGTCCGCGGGTCTGGTGATAGTTCCAGATGTTGCGGTCTGCGATGCGGTCTTCCAGATTGCCCACGGAGTGATACCAGTGGTAGATATTGTCTATACCGTCGCCGTGGCTCATGCAACCGCCCGGGAAGCGCACAAACTTGGGATGCAGGTCGGCTATGGTCTGAGCCAAATCGCGGCGCAAACCGTTCTTGCGTCCCTTGAATGTGTTGCGTGGGAAGAGACTTATCATGTCCACACCCAACTTCTTATCGTTGCCGGCGACCAACCTCAGTTCCGCCTTTGTGGCAGTTTCGGTCGGCGTGAGCGTTAGCTGGTAGCGGTTCCACTCGCCCTTCTTGCCCTTAGCCTTCAGGTTTGCCGTGGCTATCACCTTGTTGCCATCCACAAGAGCCACGGTGATAGTCTTCGCCTTACCGTCGATATTGTTGGCAAAGAGACTGAAATCGTATGCCTCACCCTTGGTCACGGCCATACCGTCCCAACCAGTGTTCCACACCGTGTCGTTGGTTATCACGGCATAGTGGGGATTGTTCTTGCTCAGCGGTGTGGCAGTCTCTATCTGCAGGTTGCCCTTCGACGACTTCCAAGCCGTAGCGGCAGTCCACCCCCGACGGTCTTTTTGGGAGTATTCAAAGTCACGGTTCTGCACCATTTCGGCATACAATCCACCGTCGGCTGCATAACTTATGTCCTCGAAGAACACACCTATCAGTTTGTCACTAATCTTCTTTTCCTTCGTACCGTCGATGGTCAGCGTGGCCTCCACGGCCTTTCCGCCGAGATGTCCAAACCGTTTGCCGTCGTCAGCGAGGTTCTCTCCTGCCTTCATGCCGTTTTGCGCCTGCTCGGCAAAGAACGCCTTGAGACTGTCAATGCGGCTTGTTGCAACGGTCAACATATTGCCCACGAAGCTTTTTCCGCCAACAGTAGCGGTATCTTTCGTGGCGCAGATGCGCTGATAGTCGGCCATCGAACCCTCGGTGTCAGCCGAGAAGTGGCGGAACTTAGCGTCGGTTGTGGTCTGGCGCACACTGCCCTGCTTGGTGAGGAACAATACTGTATACCTTCCGTTACCGTCGTTGCGTATCACGGGGGCTATACATCCCTTGACACTCATCTGCGGATAGTCCTGCGGACGCCATGTTATGAGGTCTTCAGAATATGCCACGGCGAAGCACGGAGCGTAGTCGTTTACTTGGAATACCGCAGCATAGCCACCCGTAGGCAGTTCTGTCACGAAGGGCGAGTACATCTTTTTCTCGCTGCCCCAGCGCGAGTAGTCTGACGAAAAGATTTGTCCCTGTTCCTTGAAGTCGTCGCCCGAGCAACTGGCGATGCGCATTCCGCCCTTGCTGTCGGGGTTGTATAGAAACACCATCTCGTGTTTCGGTGCGCTTTTAGCTGCTTTCTTCTGCTGCGCAAACGCCCCTCCTGTGACCAACAGGGGAACAGCGAAGAGCAATGAAACGGTTTTGTTGATAACCATAAATTGTGAGTTAGTATTAATAAATTGTGAGTATTAGAGGTTGGGTAGTGTGCAAAGGCAGTGCAAGCGAGTGCAATGCGAATTTATTCGCAAATTGCCGAACGCAGCCTACCTTATGCAAAGGCAGTGCAAGCGAGTGCAATGCGAATTTATTCGCAAATTGCCGAGCGTAGCCTGCTTTATGCAAAGATAAGGAATTTTGGCATATAAGAATGTTCCAGATACACTTAATATAAGTTAAGGCATCAGACTAAGCGCAATTGTAGGAGGTACGGTGCCCTCACTACCGTACCATTTTTACGACAATAGAGACAATAAGAGACAACTCTACGACAATCTCTTTTAATAAAACGAGGCTTACGCCTCTAAGCTGCGCCAGTCTTCTTTTTTTTGTCAAGAATTAGAGAATTTGAGAATTTTTGTTCTTTCGAACGTTTGAATTTTCTTCTAACAAAGAGAATTACGGGAAGACTTGACGCTGTCAAGCCGCTGCGCAGTTGGCAGCCAGTAGTAGGCGAAGCGTCCTCGCTTTGCCCCCAGCTAAAAAGGCACAAGGCATAGGAGGTACGCCGCCCTCGGCGTACCATTCGTGCTCAAATGTTACTCTTTCGCTCTTACGAGCGATGGGATCGCCGAGGGCGGCGACCCTCCTACCCCTGCGCAGCGATCATTTCGAACGTTTTACTCTTGAAAAAGCTCCTTGTTTTTCGTTTTCGTTCACACGAATATCCCTCTTGACAGTTTTTTTTCATTGCCCCAAAAGCGGAAAATATGAGAAAAATCAGTAAATTGCAACGTTTTTACGAAGACAAA
>CAVKVO010000158.1:1832-5864 GCA_963659575.1 Prevotella sp. CAG:1031 | reverse complement strand
CTCCTCGCAGTTTTTTCTGGAAAGTCAAGGAGTCGGGGAAATCGCCTATCTGCTGAAACTCATCGATACAGACGACGATACGGCAGCCCTTAGCCTGGGCTATCACTTCCGGAAGCCTCAACACCTCCTCCGTCGTATTATTGCTTGCGTTATACTCCAAGGACAGAGAGAAGTCGTTCAATGGGTCCTGTCCAAAACTTATCTTTGGCACAAAACGGCTCAAGAACACTTTGGCGCTTTCCATCCATTCCTCCCATTTAGAAGAAGTTGCCCGAACCACGGCAGTGGCAAAAGCATTGATGAAATCATTCTCCGAGCGGCAGCCGAAAGCATCGATACGCGCTATCCTGATGTTCTCGCTCTCTACAAGCGAGCACACCTTATCCACAAGCGAGATTTTTCCCATACGGCGTGGAGAAATCAGAATGGTGTTCACTCCGTATGTAAAATTAGCCTTCAATCGTTCCGTCTCTTCCCTCCGGTCCGTGAAGGCATCGCCTTCCACTCTCACACCAAACACAAAGGGAGCTTCCATATTGTTTGCCATAATCTTCTATTTCATTGGTTTAGAGTTGCATGAATGGTGCTATAAGCAGCTGTAACTGTTCCGCGACTTTTGCGCCCTGAAGGGGCAGCTACTCATAGCCCAGGGCAACGCCCTGGGTATCAAGATTATTAGGTAACTTGCGCCCTGTAAGGGCAGCTGCATGAAACTTCATCGTATCTCATATATATATAATAATATGGTTATATAAAGCAGTTGCCCCTTCAGGGCGCGCATAAGAGGTGGTATCATGCATACCCAGGGTGCCGTCGCTTCGCTCCTCTGCCCTGGGCTATGAGTAGCTGCCCCTTCAGGGCGCAAAGATTGCTGAATGGCTACCTGCAACTTTTCTCTTGCAAACTTAATAAAAAAATCCATTTTTAACAAGGTTGTTTTAAACAAGGTTGTTAAAAATGGAAGTCTTGGCATCTAAGTGGCTGAAAATGGACATTTACAGCCTCATCTTACTAACCATGTCAAGCATTTCCGATACGGTGGAAGCTTCTTTGCGATATTCTTCGCTCTTCTCAACTGCACTTACGACAAAGCCGGTTTCGGTCACTTCCACATTGCAGAAAGCTGGAGAGGTGGTGTCGGTGGCGTAGCCGTTGCGGCGCAGTGCCTTGGCTGCCATGGCGCGGCGCACTCCTTCCATGCCAGTGAGTTGCACGGCGGCGACGGTTTCGCAGTCGGCACGGAACACTCCGGCGGACTCGTCGAACACTATGCCACGGCCACTATAGAACGCCGGGAGTGTGCCGTCGAGAGCCAAGTCTTCAGGCGTTCCGGCGCAGATGCCACGACCCTTATCCATGAGCCACACCGTGTCGGCTAGTTGCAGAGCAAGTTCGAGGTCGTGGGTGGAGAGAAACACCACCTTGCCCGACTCGCGACTGATGCGGTGCAGAAGATTCATCACCTCCACCTTGCTCGGAAAGTCGAGGAAGGCAGTGGGTTCGTCCAGATAAATCACCGGAGTCTGCTGCGCCAGAGCCTTGGCTATCATCACCTTCTGACGCTCACCGTCGCTCAAACTGCCCATGAGTCGTCCGGATATATGACCAACGCCAACCATGCTGATGGCCTCGTCGGCCACGCTGTTGTCGGCATCCGAATAAGAACCCCAGAAACCAGTGTAAGGCGAACGGCCCATGAGCACCATTTCCCTCACGGTCATGTTGGCCACGTCGGGCTTCTCGGTGAGCACAATGCCTATGACGCGCGCCAGTTCCTTGGGTTCAAACGTGCCAATCTCCCTGCCACATATATATATACTGCCCTCCAGTTTGGGCAGAAAGGCCGACAGAGTGCGCAGGAGTGTTGACTTGCCGGCACCGTTGGCACCGAGCAGACACGTCAGTTCGCCGCCACGTATAGTTTCGTTTATGCCCTTGGCCACCACGGTCTGCCCATGCTTGCTGCGATAGCCTATCGACAGATTGTCCAGTCGTACTGATGTATTTTCCATATCTCGTGTGTTTCCTTATTTTTGTTCTATTCTATATTTCTGTCGTTTACACCTTTACTTCATACCTCCGCATAAGTTCCGCAAACAAAGGGTTGGCCTGGAGCACCTGCGGGCAACCAGTCATTATCATCTGTCGCCGCGCTCTCGTGAGGGCAACGTTCAGTTTGCGGTCTATCGGATGGCCGTCTTCCATGAACGTGTTGCTCGTGAGGAAAGCCAGTTGGAACGGTTTTGTAACTGTGAACGAGTAGATTATCACGTCGCGCTGACTGCCTTGGTACCGCTCGACGGTGTCGATGGACACGTCGTCGAGTCCGTCCAGTCCAAGCCGCGCCATCTCTTTGCGAATCATGGCTATCTGGTTGCGGTAGGGAACAATTACGCCCACGGTGGTTTGCGGATTGAACCTGTCGCCATAGAAGCGCACTATGCGCCGCAACAGGTCGGCCACGACGCGAGCCTCAGCCACATTGGACTTCAGTCCGCCACCGTCGTCGCCTGGCGCAGGAGCATCTACGGGCAGGAATATCATGCGCCGCTGCTGCAAGATGCGGTCGAGCGAGTCTTGCGGAGCGGCATCGTAGCCCAAGGAAGTCTCCGTCTGATGGTCGCAAGGCACGGGTTCGAGCCTCTCGCTACGGTAGAACATCTCGTTGGGAAAGGCCGCTATGTCGGGGTGCATGCGCCCTTGGCGACGCAGAATGCCGGTGAACTGGGTGCGACCACAAAGCTTTTCCCACCGCAGAAGTCTCTCGAAGAGCGACTGGCGACAGTCTTCCAGCCCGACACTGCGCAAGGCGGCATCGTCCACAGCCGACTCCGTTTCGCTTTGAGCCACCACAGCCGGCAGTTGCTTGTGGTCGCCGATGAGTATGAAGCGACCGGTGAGCAGTCCCACGATGCCCGGTTCGAGAATCTGCGAAGCCTCGTCGACAATGGTGAGCGAGAACTTCTTGAGGGCAAACACAAACGGACGCGCAAGCAGTGTGGACGTGGTGCCCACCACAACGCGCTCGCCAACAATCCGGCTGCGTATGGCTTCGAGCTTTGGAGTGGACTCAAGGGCGGCTTCAAGCAGATGACTGACAAAGCGCGGGTCGCACGAACTCTCGTTGCCAATGCGCAGAAAACCGATGCCGGCACCGTCGAGCATGGCGCATATCTCGTCGACAGCGCGGTTGGTGTAGGCAGTGATGAGTATTGAGGATGCGCTGTCGGCCAGTTCTTCCTCCACAAGAAAGCGCAGAGCCATGGAGGTTTTGCCCGTGCCGGGAGGTCCCTGCAGAAGGTAATAGTCGCGCGACTGCTTGGCACGGAGCAGCACCTCGTCGTAGGACGGATGGTAACTTCGTGTGAGCTGGAGCGACGTGTCGACCTCGGGACTGCGCTGGCCGAGAAGCAAGTCGCGGATGCTCTTGGGCGATGTGATGAACGAATGGAGACTGCGGAGCAGCGCACTGGCGGCACTGTCGGCTCCGCCATGCTCCACGGCATAGGTGCCGGAGCCAAACAACGAGGGATTGCGCTGGCCGTTGGAGAGTTTGACGGTTATGCTGTCGGTAGTGATTTCGCACAGCACTCCACGATGGAGCACGCTCCGCCGCACGTCCGGAACGTCGCCATAGGCATACATATATATAATGTCGCCACGGCGGAAGTTGGGCAGGAAGTCGGCATCGTATTGGGGAACGGCCAGAGTGAAGAGGTCGAAACCGCTATAGCCGGTGGAGCAACGCTTGTCGGTGATGTGCAGACCGGTGTAGATGTTGCCCGTGTCGAGTTTTTCCTCCAGCGGCATGTTCCACAAATCGGCCACCGAACCGGACACGCCTTCCTGTGAACCCACCTTGTGGGCAAGTTGTTCGCGATAGACAAAGGTGGTCATGCGCACGAAATAGGCATGCTCAATGGGCGACAGGCGGTGCAAAGGAGCGGTGACGGCCTCGGTCTGCGGACGGATGTAGCCCTCAAAGAGTCGGTCGTGCAGTCCTTTCTCATTGATTGCGTCGGCACCGAGATG
>CAVKVO010000158.1:0-1349 GCA_963659575.1 Prevotella sp. CAG:1031 | reverse complement strand
TGTGAACTCCTGGGCGTTGAACTGCGGACAGGTGCAGAACTGCATGGCCTGGCTCTTGAACGAGTTGGCTATCGTTTCGTTGAGATTGAAGTGTTCGTTGTTGATGATATTGTCGAGCGCACTGCCCGCGAAGTTTCCGAGAAGTATGGCCTGACTGTTTGCGCGTGGCCGCATGCGGTTGATGGTGTAGGCCAAGGGACTGTGGCCATAGTCGGTGAAACAGGCGGCAACCGAACTGATGTCCACAAGGAAGTCGGGTTCCACCACAACGAGTCCCGGTCGGATGCGGTTGCCGTCGGCATGGCAGTCGAGCAGGTTGAGCTGCATCCCCTTGGCAAGAAGTCGCCAAAGGTAGGCATAGTCGAGACCGTCGCCGCGGTCGGAGCAGTCCACTTCGAGCTGTTGTCCGCCACGGTCGTCGTCGGAGGTTACATATATAAAGGTGTCGTCCCAGTCGTCCACGATGCAGCGCAGGCGTGCCACATTGGTCAACGAGACTTGTTCCATAGGGCGGTTGTGAGGCGGAAGCACGACAAGCAGTCGTCCCGGCACATCAACGGCAAACACCGCTGAGATGAAAAGGCACAAGGCGCGCAGGTCGTAGAGCAAGTCGGTGTGGCTGAGCGGTGCGTCACTGTTGGAATGTCGGCGCATAATCTGCACCGCAACCTTGTCCGCCGTGGCCATGCCGCACCGTTTGCAGAGATAGTCCACCTGGGCAAAGAGGCTACCGAAGCTCATTCCAGAACGGCGAGTGCCTTCGGAACAGGCGAGGACGAGCACTTCGTGCATGCGTCTGTTGCACACCGACGGAACGACCGCCCCTGTGGCCATGTCTAAACACGCGTCAAACAGTTCGTCGCCGGCCACTTGGCTCCTGTTCTCACTGCCATTATTGTCCTTTTCGTTGTGTTGTGGCATCCGAGTTATATATCGTTTCTATATTGTTTCAGTAATATTTCTGTGGGAAAAATCACAACCCACATTGCTGCAAAGGTACTGATTATGCGATAAAAGGCAAAAAGACGGACATTCCGATTTCTTGCGCTTCAATATACGGGAGTGCCAGATGTCTTAACGGAGTCATTTCTTGCCCCGAAAAGGGTATCAGGAAGACGTTGGCAAACCGTGCTGTTTTACATCCAAAATGCAAGCGACATGGCCAACGTTATTGCTTTATGACAGCAAAAGCCACTAAAAACGTATTAAAATGTAATTAAGTTACAACAACAAGGCCGTTGGCTTTCCGTTTACGGTTTTTCCATTTGAAACATTTGCTATTCTCGTTAAAGTTTACGAAATTTGCATCCGAAACATTGAAAACATGATATTTTAACGTCTTAGTAAGG
>CAVKVO010000157.1:0-5887 GCA_963659575.1 Prevotella sp. CAG:1031 | reverse complement strand
TGCCTTTTGCCACCTCAAGAACGTCGAATCCGTCGGCCACTTTCTTCTCGTACATGCCTCCCGGTTTGTGCAGACGGTCTTTCGGGAGAGTGGTTGTCGAGATGTCGAAACCGCTCTCGATGATGTCCTTTATGCTCTGCGAGAGAGAGTCCCAACCACCTCCGAAGTTGCGGTCGAGCACTTCGGTCAACTTTGCTGCCGAGATGTGATGTATGTTCTCGTATGTGAGGTCTGTTACGCGCACAATTGGGCGCTTCTTGACAGCCCACAGGGCGTTGTCATCGTCGCCTTTGCGCATGGCGTGGGTCTTGTAGCCCATCTTTTCATACTTACTTTTTACCGTAGGTGCGTTTTCAATCTGTTCCAGGTCAAACGCGCTCTTTATAATACTTGTATAATGGCGCATGTTTTCCCTGGCGTCCGCGTCCTTGCCGATTTCCTCCAACACACGGAGAATATCGCTTTCGTTGGCGTCCCATACGCTACTTTTGGTGAGAGTCTTCAGAGTAATTGGTTTCTTTGCTCCTGTTTTCATCTGTTTTTCATTTGGATTTTGGCTGCAAAAATAGGTACTTTCTTTCTCTGCAACAAGTATTGCCGTTGGTTTTTTCGTTAAGTAATGTTCAAAAGGCTATTCGGCGCAAGAAAATGAAGAATCGCTCATGCAGTAGTCGGTTTTTATTTTTGTCAAGAATTAGAGAATTTTTCAAGCCAACATTGAATTTTCTTCTAATCAAGAATTACGGGAAGCCCGTAGTGGGCGAAGCGTCCTCGCTTTGCTCTTGGTTCAAATCCGACTAATAGCCTGATAATGATTGCCTTATTCTTTAGTGTGCGGCGTCCTTGACTCAGACGGAAGCTCGTAGTAGGCGCTGCGTCCCCGCTGCGCCCTTGGCTCGAATCCGACTAATATCTTATAATGATTACCTTATTCTTTAGGGCGCAGCGGGGACGCAGCGCCTACTACAGGCTTCAAAACAAGTCAAATGGCGCAGCCCCGTTTTATATGTTTTGAGCGTTTTATTCTCGTCTTTGTCTTCTGAATTAACTTTACATCATTTCAAGCACCGCGTCTTTTGAATAAAAATATTTGACCTTGTAACTTATTGACTGTCAGCCGCTCCAAATATGCATAGAATTTGACCGAAAAATGCATAGGATTTGGGGCAAATCCTATGCATATTTGACCCAAATCCTATGCATATTTTGGGCAAATCCTATGCATCCATTTTTAGGGGTGTGAAACAAGTTTACAATCTAAGTGAATAGTGAAGAACGAAGAGTGAAGAATCTATGTGCATGAGGCGATGGAAAACTCTAATGCTGTGCGCACGAAGTCTGTAGCGGTTATTCTTTTCTTGTCAAAAAAATTAGATATTTGGAGAATCCTTATAAACGCAAGAGTCCCGCTTCTCCGTGTGGAAAAGCGGGACTTTGTGTTTGTTTGGAATAAATTTTTTATTATTTTTTTGCTTGTTAGGCTTCTGCTTCAGGTATTACAGACACCACGCTCTTGTCGCGGCGACCCTTCTTGAAGTTAACCACACCGTCAACAAGAGCATAGAGAGTGTCGTCCTTGCCTATGCCAACGTTGGCTCCGGGGTTGTGTCTTGTACCGCGCTGACGAACGATGATGTTGCCTGCGATGCACTTCTGTCCGCCCCAAATTTTCACGCCTAATCTTTGCGAAGCCGATTCGCGACCGTTCTTAGAACTACCTACACCTTTTTTATGTGCCATTCTTCGTTCCTCCTTGTTTTTAAGCGATTACTTGTTTGATAGCGATCTCCGTGAACTGTGCGCGATGACCTTGCTTCTTGCGGTAATCCTTTCTGCGCTTCATCTTGAACACGATGACCTTGTCTCCCTTTACGAGTGGATTAACCACTTCGCACACTACTTTAGCGCCTTCCACTGTGGGTGCGCCGATCTGCACTGCTCCCTCTTTGTCTACGAGCAGCACCTTCTCAAACTCAACAGCCTGGCCTGCCTGTGCATCCTTGATGTGGTGTACAAAGAGCTTCTTGCCCTCTTCGACCTTGAACTGCTGACCGTTAATTTCTACGATTGCGTACATTTTGTTAAATAAAAAACGGTATTTCCGCAAGGCGGACTGGCATCGTGCCGTCGCTTTTTCATGCCTCCACGGACTAAATCGGGCGCAAAGTTACTATTTTTTAGCGTGATACGCAACTTTGGTGTATAAAATTAGGGCGGTTCCATAAAGAATAACTCCTTATGGAACCGCCCTTTTATAAGTTTATGGTATAGTGAGTCTTATCCGTATATCACATTTCCGTTTTCGTCCTCGTAGGGAGCCATGTCCTTGGCGTACTGGTTCATGGCGCGCAAGCTCATACCCATCGACGAGAAACCGCCGTCGTGATAGAGTGTCTGCATGGTCACCTTGCGGGTGAAGTCGGAGAACATCATCACGCAATAGTCGGCGCAGTCGTCGGCAGAAGCGTTGCCCAGAGGCGACATCTTGTCGGCGAAGTCCATGAGATTGTCCATATCCTTGATGCCCTTGCCGGCAGTTGTAGGCGTGGGCGACTGCGATATGGTGTTGATGCGCACGTTTTTCTCGCGACCGTAGATATATCCGAAGCTGCGGGCTATGCTCTCCAGCATGCTCTTGGCGTCGGCCATGTCGTTGTAGCCGAAGAAAGTGCGCTGCGAAGCCACGTAGGTGAGAGCCACAACCGAACCGTATTCGGCTATCGCATCTTGCTTCTTGGCCACCTGAAGCATCTTGTGGAACGATATGGCAGATATGTCCAAAGTCTTTTGCAGGAAGTTATAGTCGAGGTCGTCGTAGGTGCGGTGCTTGCGCACGTTGGGACTCATGCCGATGGAGTGGAGCACGAAGTCGATCTTGCCGCCGAGAACATTCACCGATTCCTTGAACACGTTTTCAAGGTCTTCCACACTTGTCGCATCGGCAGGTATGACAGGAGCGTCGAGTTGTTTGCTCAGCTCGTCGATAGTACCCATGCGCAGAGCCATAGGCGTGTTGCTCAGCGTGATACGTGCGCCTTCCTCCACGGCCTTTACGGCCACTTTCCATGCGATGGATTCGCTATTCAAGGCTCCGAAGATGATACCTCTTTTGCCTTTAAGTAAATTGTGGGTCATTGTTTTCTGTTTGGTTTGTTTTGTAAATTCGGCACAAAATTACTGTTTTTGTGCAATATAGGCAAGTCTTTCCGTCCGTTTCTCAAATCTGTGAGGCTCTGACGGCACAGAAAACCACCGAGTTATGAAGACCTAACGGCTGTGTTTTGTAACTTTTTGTTATCTTTGTAACAACAACAACTACATTAACTACACCTACTATGACAAATAAAATACTATTGCTCTTGCTCGCCCTTTGCGCCTCAACCGCGGCCATGGCGTTTGACATCATTGGCGAGGGGAAAACCGTGCTGTGCGTCGACTCCACCGAGGATATTGCGGTGCAGTCGGCGGTGGCTATGCTGTGTGAAGACTTCGAGGACGTGTCGGGCAAAACGCTTGACGTGAAACACGGCTTTTCAACGACATTCAAAGGAGGGACTGACCGTAGCGGCATCAACACCATCATTGCCGGTACGGTAGGCAACAAGTGTTTTGACCGCTGGATGGCCGACAACCATATTTCCACTGACGGACTGAAAGGCAAATGGGAAACCTTTTCCGTAAGTGTTGAGACAGTAAGGGACGGAAAGGTGATGGTGGTTGCCGGAAGCGACAAGCGCGGCACTGCCTACGGACTGCTGGAACTGTCGCGACTGATGGGCGTGTCGCCGTGGAAATGGTGGGCTGACGTTGTGCCAGAGCGCAAAAACCGTGTGACCGTGAGCGACAACTACCGCAACCGTCAGTCGCCCTCGGTGCAGTTTCGCGGCATATTCCTCAACGATGAGGAGAACTTTGCCCAATGGAGCAAACAGACTTTTGAGAAGGACACGCCCGGAAAGAGTGCCGTGGGACCCAAGACCTACGAAAAGGTGTTTCGACTTTTGCTGCGCCTGCGCGCCAACTGCATCTGGCCGGCCATGCACAAATGTTCCACACCGTTTTTCACCATGCCGGGAAACCGTGAGATGGCGCAGCGATACGGCATAGTGATGGGCACGAGCCACTGCGAACCGATGATGAGGGCGGCTCTGGAGTGGGACGAAAAGAAACGGGGCGCACTCAACTATGTCACCAACCGCGACAAGATTCTGGACTACTGGGAGAGTAGGGTTAGGGACGTGGCCGACGGCGACAACATATATACTATAGGTATGCGCGGCGTTCACGACCTGCCGATGCAGGGCGCGTCGACCACGGAAGGCAAGATAAAGATAGTGGAACAGGCTTTCAGCGACCAACGGGAACTGCTCCGCAAGTATGTCAACAACGACGTGACGAAGGTGCCGCAGGTGTTTGTGCCCTACAAGGAGGTGCTCGGACTGTACAACAACGGTCTGCGGGTGCCCGACGATGTGACGCTGATGTGGTGCAACGACAACTTCGGCTATCTCACGCGACTCTCCGACTCCACGGAACAGAAGCGAAGCGGAGGTTCGGGAGTGTATTATCACATCTCCTACTGGGGGCGTCCCAACGGTTATCTAACGCTGTGCACACAGTCGCCGGCACTCATCTACGACCAGATGCGCCGCGCCTACGACGCCAATGCGAGGAAGATATGGATTGTGAACGTGGGTGACCTGAAGCCAGGGGAGTTCGACACGGAGTTCTTTCTCAATCTTGCGTGGAACATAAACAGTGTTTCGCCCACAAACATCCCCGATATCATGGTGCAATGGTATGCCGACATCTTCGGCGAGAAGGCTGGACGGGAAACGGCCAGGCTGATGGGCGAATACTACCGGTTGGCCTTTGAGCGCAAACCGGAGCACATGGGATGGAACAGAGTGGAGGAGTCGGGCTATACGAAGGGCATAATGCCGGTGAGGGACTGCGAGTATAACCCGCAAGAGAACGACGACGAGGTGTTGCGACGCATGAGGGCTTACGACTCAATCGCTGCGGAGGCAAGGCGCATACAGACCGACATAGCTCCTCAACTGCGCGACGCTTTCTCCGAACTGGTGCTCACTCCGGTGGCAATGGCGCGGGGCATGAACAACAAGTGGCTCGCGGCAAAGAAGAACCACTTGTTTGCCCGACACAATCTGCCTGCCGCCAACGACTATGGCCGTCTCTCGGCGCAATATACTCGTGAGGCTCAGACTGCCTGTGCGACCTACAACAAACTGCAAGGCGGCAAGTGGAACAAGATTCTTGCGCTGAGCAAGTGGAACCGGGAGAACGATATGCCAAGGAAAGACACTGTGAAGGTATCTACGGACAACCACAATACGGTGTTCTGGTGCGAACACGACACTGTGCCGATGGGCATGAAGAGAAAACTGAGCGCAAACATCATCGGCGGAAAGACGTTCATCCAACTGTTTACAATGGATGGTTCCGCACCGCAAGTGAACATACTGAAGTTGCCGAAATGGTTGCGCGCATCGGTGGAGAAAGGCTATTCGGACTGCGAGGCGAGGCTCAACCTCACGGCGGAAACAGCTGCGGAAGACAAAAACGGCAAGGTCGTGCTGAAAGTGAATGGCATCAGATATGTCATAAACGTGACTGCCTGTGCAGAAGACTTCTACCCGGTTTGTCTCAACCGCACATCGGACGGCAAGGAGGTGGTGCACATCAGCGGTTTGGGCATATCTGCCGAAGCGAAACCGTTAGAAACGGAACGTGAACATACATTCTCCGTGACCACAACCAGACAGGGGCAGGCACTGCTGCGCGTAGGTATGCTGCCCACACAACCACTTACGGGTGGCGACCTGCGCTACTCGGTGAGCATAGACGGTCAACCGTGGCAAACGGT
>CAVKVO010000156.1:0-5901 GCA_963659575.1 Prevotella sp. CAG:1031 | reverse complement strand
TTCCTTGGCAGTTGCATGGCTTTCAGACGCAGTGTGATAGACAAGGCTCTTCCTTTCCCCAAATACGGTGTAGGCCACGACTTGTGGCTTGGTCTTGTGGGATTGCGCCATTTCAAGTTTCGCTTTTTGCCGCAACCGCTGATGCTCTACCGCCGACATGAAGACACAGTGACGGATGGAGGAAAGGCCAACCACACTTCCCTACTCTTCAAGTTGAAATACAGAATGTACGTCCTAAGGGCTTTGGTGAAGTTGCTTTAGGGGTAGTAATATATCCCGATGATTTACGTTATATAAACGATGATACTTGCCACGGTTTTTCCTTTTGAATAAATGACGGCAAACGAAACTGCAAAATAGCGAAGAATATGAAAGACAACAAGCAAACCAAGATACTGTTTTGTGACAACACCCTGTGGGGACTGGTAAACTTCCGAGGTGAGATCATCCGCAATTTCATGGAAAAAGGATGCGCAGTGGTTCTTGTTGCCCCCGAAAAGGAAGACAAGCAGATGCGCACTGGCATACCGCAAGGGGTGAAGTATATCCCTATACGCATGGGACGCACTGGTGTAAATCCACTGAAAGACATACGCTATTTCCTGCGATTGCTGGCCATTATGAAAAGCGAGAAGCCTGATTTCGTGTTCAACTACACCATCAAGCCCAATATATACGGATCCATCGCCGCACGGTTAGCTGGATGCAACTCCACCGCAATGATGGCAGGACTCGGTTATTCGTTCACCAATGCAGGACTCATCGCGCGCATCGCAAGGACGCTTTACCGCATAGGTTTGTCGTGTTCCAACCACTTGCTTCTGCTCAACGAGGAAAACCGAAAGACCGTTGAGCAAACGCACTTGTGCAGTCGGCATAAAATTATCATGCTTAAAGGAGGAGAAGGGGTTGACGTTAAACACTTCTGTGCCTACGACAACGCTGCATCTTCCACCACATTTATCTTCATTGGACGTGTACTTTGGGAGAAAGGATACGATGAGTTTGCCAAGGCGGCACGCATAGTCAAGACTAAATATCCAGAGACAAAGTTCAAAGTACTTGGTTCCCTCGACCCGTCATATCCCAAGAGTGTGCCTGAAAGCAGAATACGTCAGGATGAAGCAGAAGGCGTGTTGGAGTATATCGGTTTCACTAACAACATGGACGAGATTTACCGCCAGAAAGGTCTGGTAGTCACACTTCCGTCGTATTATGGCGAGGGAATGAACCGCGCATTGATGGAGGCGTGTGCGTCGGGCAAACCGATAATAACCACCAACATCGCCGGTTGTCGTGAGTTGGTGGACAATGGAGTAAACGGTTTCATCGTGCCCACCAAAGACGCGGACGCTTTAGCCACAGCCATGCTGAACTACTTAGCTATGGACGATGCCGCCAAACAGTCCTTTTCAAAGGCCAGCCGCAAGAAAGCGGAAACCGACTTTGACGTTGCCGATGTCGTGCGCGTTTACAACGGCATCGTCTTTGGCAACTGACAATCCTTTCATTTGCAAACACTAAGAGGGATTTGTTGACGCGAATTACTAAGTCAACAAATCCCTCTTTTTTGTTGTTTTATGGAATGATAAGATAGGGGTTCAGAGTTTGAACGCCCTGTCCTCTACCCTACTCCCACTCAATTGTTGATGGCGGTTTTGAGGAGATGTCATAGCAAACGCGGTTCACTCCCTTCACCTTATTGATGATTTCGTTGGACACCTTGGCCATGAAATCATACGGAAGATGTGCCCAGTCGGCTGTCATGGCATCGGTACTCGTCACGGCACGCAACGCTACGGGATGCTCATAGGTGCGTTCGTCACCCATAACACCTACACTGCGCACTGTAGACAGCAGCACTGTGCCAGCCTGCCATATCTTGTCGTAGAGCGACTCACCGTCCTCGCAGATGTAGTTGTGCATGTTCTCAATGTAGATGTCGTCGGCATCTTGCAGTATGCGAACCTTTTCGCGGGTGATGTCGCCAAGTATACGCACGGCGAGACCAGGTCCGGGGAAAGGATGACGCTTGATGAGACGTTCAGGCATCTGCATTTCATAGCCCACGCGGCGCACTTCGTCCTTGAACAGCCACTTCAGCGGTTCGCAGAGCTGCAGGTGCATCTCCTTGGGCAGACCTCCCACGTTGTGGTGACTCTTGATTACCATACCCGTGATGCTGAGACTCTCTATGCGGTCGGGATAGATGGTGCCCTGTGCGAGCCACTTTGCGTCGGTAATCTTCTTTGCTTCAGCATTGAACACCTCCACGAAGTCGCGGCCGATAATCTTTCTTTTCTGCTCCGGATCGCTCACTCCCTCCAAGTCCTTGAAGAACTTTTCGCTTGCGTCAACGCCAATCACGTTAAGTCCAAGACCGTTGTAAGCCTCCATCACCTTGGCAAACTCATTCTTGCGCAACATTCCGTGGTCAACGAAGATGCAGGTAAGGTTCTTGCCAATGGCCTTGTTGAGCAGAGTGGCGCACACTGACGAGTCCACACCGCCGCTGAGACCGAGGATAACGCGGTCGTTGCCGAGCTGCTCCTTGAGTTCTTTCACGGTTGTCTCCACGAACGAGGCTGCGCTCCACTGCTGTTTGCTGCCGCAGATGTCCACAACAAAGTTGCTAAGAAGCTGCTTGCCCTGAGTGGTGTGGAACACTTCCGGGTGGAACTGCACTGCCCACAACGGCTTTTCGCTGCTTGCGTAGGCTGCAAACTTCACGTCGGCAGTAGAAGCGATCACGTGGCAGTCACTGGGGATGGACGTAATGGTGTCGCCATGGCTCATCCACACCTGTGAGTTGGCCTCAAAGCCCTTGAACAGCGGGTCTTTGGAATCAAAAGTCTGCAAGTGCGCCCGTCCATACTCGCGGGTGTCGGTCTTCTCCACCGTACCGCCGCCCTGGTTGGCAATGAATTGCGCTCCGTAGCAGATGCCAAGCACCGGCAAACGCCCCACGAACTGGCTCAAATCCACCTTGAATGCGTTGGGGTCATGCACCGAATAGGGCGAACCGCTCAGTATGACACCAATCACGGATGGGTCATCCTTGGGGAATTTGTTGTACGGAAGAATCTCGCAAAAAGTGTCGAGTTCGCGTACACGGCGGCCTATCAGCTGCGTTGTCTGCGACCCGAAGTCGAGAATGATAATCTTCTGTTGCATGATTTTTTATATGTATGTTTACTGTAATGTCGTGAGAAACTGCTCCGCCTGGGCTATGGTGTCCATCTTGCCCACGTCCATAAGGCGCAGGTTGGGGTCGACACAGCCATAGATGCCGCATTCGGCGCAGACCTTGAGATAGAAATCGATGATGCCGAAACGCTCCGGCCACTCGTCCATATAGCGGAACAAATGGGGGCTGAACACATGGATGCCGGCGAAGGCGTAGCGCAGACACTGGTCGGGATGCAGCTCCTTGTATGGCGTGCGCACCTCGTTTGTCTCCACGTTTGTCCATCCTTTCAGTCGGCAACTCCCGTTCGCGTCAAAGAGCAGATAGCGTTTGGTGGTGCGCTGACTCACCAGCAACGTTGTTTCACCAGCGGCTTTGGCGTAGAAATCGCGCAAATCCACATTACTTAATATGTCCACATTGTGAACGAGAATGGGAGATTCGGGGTCAAACATCGGCCGGGCACGCTTGATGCCTCCGCCTGTGTCGAGCAGCATCTGGCGCTCGTCGCTGATGCGGATGTCCATGCCGAAGTTCTGTTGCGCAGAGAGATAAGCCTCAATTTGGTCGGCAAAATGGTGCACGTTGACCACTATGCGCTCAAAACCCGCATCTTTCATACGCAAGACGACGTGCTTGAGCAACGGCTCACCTCCCACCTTTACCAAAGCCTTGGGCGTGTGGTCGGTCAGCGGTTTGAGCCTTGTGCCCAGTCCTGCCGCAAAAATCATTGCCTGCATCATGCTGCAAAGTTACATCAAAACAGTGGGAAACAAGAACGAAACGTGCAAAAACCGCCGCAACGCCACGGCTGTCTCTATCCTCGCTGCGGCTGTATCTACTGTCGGCGCGGCAGTGTCTGCGAGATATTCTGCTCGCGGTGGCACACGTGGACCTCTATTCCGAACTTATTATTAATGTGTTCTGCCAAGTGTTGCGCACTGTAAACGCTGCGGTGCTGGCCTCCTGTGCACCCGAAACTGAACATCAGGTCGGTGAAACCGCGCTGCAAGTAGCGGCGCACATGGGCATCGGCGAGCTTATACACACTGTCGAGGAATGTAAGTATCTCACCGTCGTCCTCCAGAAAGCGTATCACCGGTTCGTCCAGACCCGTCAACTTCTTGTAAGGCTCGTAGCGGCCGGGGTTGTGAGTGCTGCGGCAGTCGAACACATAGCCACCACCGTTGCCCGACTCGTCTGCCGGTATGCCCTTGCGATATGAAAAGCTGAACACGCGGACCACCAGCGGACCCTTGCCGTCGTATTTGGAAAATGTGGCAGGGCCGTCTTGCGGATGCGACTGATAGACATTGCTGTCAGCAGTCTTGTATCCGTCGGCGCGACTCAGTGCCGGCTGCTCTATAAGCGAGAACTGCGGCAGCTCAGTCAGCCGTCTCAGCATGTCCATCATGTAGGGATACGGGAAACAGTTGAGCTTCAGCAGTTCGCGAAGGTTCTGCATCGCGGGCGGAATGGAGTCAAGGAAGTGTTTTTTCTGCTCGAAATAGCCTCTGAAACCGTAGGCTCCGAGCACCTGAAGCGTGCGGAAGAGCACGAAAAGGCTCAGTCTGTCCACGAAATGTCGTGACGACGGCACCTCCGTGAAGTTCTTCAGCGACTCGTAATACTCATACACCAGTTCCCTGCGCAGCTTGTGCGGATAGCGAGCCGACGCTTGCCAGAGGAATGAAGCCAGGTCGTAATAGTAAGGTCCCTTGCGTCCGCCCTGAAAATCAATGAACTGCGGATTTCCGTTAGCGTCAAGCATCACGTTGCGAGCCTGAAAGTCGCGGTACATGAAGCACTCGCCCTTCTCCGAAGTAAGGTCTTTGGCAAAGAGATGGAAGTTGGCCTCCAGTTTCAGTTCGTGAAAGTCCAGTTCGGTGGCTTTGAGGAAACAGTATTTGAAATAGTTGAGGTCGAACAACACACTGTTCACGTCAAACTCCTGTTGCGGATAGCAGTTGGAAAAGTCCAGTCCGCGTGCTCCGCGCAACTGAATGTCGGGCAGTTCGCGTATGGTTTTCACGAGCAGCTCCTTTTCCTGCACGTTATATCTGCCACCGGCTTCGCGACCGCCAGCCAAGGCATCGAACAGCGACACCGAACCCAAGTCGGTCTGGAGGTAGCGCAACTCGTCGCCACTCACCGCCAGCACCTTCGGCACCGGCAGTTTCCTGCGTGTGAAATGGTTGCTCAGATAGATAAACGCATGGTTTTCGTCGCGACTTGTGCCCACAACGCCAACCACCGTGTCGCCATCCTTGCCCACCAGTCTGTAGTAGTCCCTGTTGCTTCCTGCTCCAGGTATCTTCACGGTCTCGGCTGGTTCATCGCCCGACCACTGTCTGTACAGTTCCAATAACTTCTTCATTCCCTATTCCTGTTGGTGTCGCTAAAGTTGCCCTATTATACATTTATATATATAGGAGTGCAGCTTAGCTTATGCAAAGCTAATGCAAACGAGCGGCAAGAGAACGTGTTCTCAATTGCCCGAGTGCAGCTTAGCTTATGCAAAAATACACATTTTTCACGAACCGACATACTGCGTAGACACTCCTAACAGCACGGTTGTCAAGAAAGACACGAAAAACTGTAAGCAAAAGGAGGATTATTGCTTACAACACATTTAACGAGAGAACGCCACGAAGCAAGACTATAAGCAAAACCAAGCGATATTGTTTCGGACTGTAAGTGACCCAGTTACGGTG
>CAVKVO010000155.1:0-5939 GCA_963659575.1 Prevotella sp. CAG:1031 | reverse complement strand
TTAGGAGGGTCGCCGCCCTCGGCGATCCCATCGCTCGCAAGAGCGAAAGAGTTTTCATTTGCGCACGAATGATACGGCGGGGGCGCCGTACCTCCTATTAGCTAAGGGGTCGGCGAGGACGCCAACCCTCCTGCCTTGTGCCTTCGTAATCCAAAATCCAAAATATTCTATCGTCATTTCTTCCGCTTTTGTCGTGCTCACTGTGGTTAAATACCACTACCAGAGCAACAGTCTGAAAGAATATTTGTAATTTTGCCGCCAAAAAGCGGAGCCGGACAAGCTGTGCAACACAAACATAAGCGTGATTTTGAGCATACATACGTGTCCGGAACAATACGGCGCAAAGGCGCCATATTTCCCATAACAGACATTGACATGACAATAAGGAACATTGCCAACGGCGTTATTCTTGCCCTGGCCGCAACAGTTTTGGCGGCTTGCAAAGACAAGAAAAGCGACAAAACATTCATTCAGCCGTGCAAAATCGTTACTGCACAACTGTGTAATCTGGAAAACAAATGGTATTATGTGGGTGAGGTGAAGGCCAAAACCTCCACTGGCATCGGCTTCAGAGTGCCCGGCACGGTGATGAGGGTGTATGTGAACGAGGGCGACCAGGTGGCCAAGGGACAGCTCCTGGCCGAACTGGATCCGCAGGACATGCAGAACAGCTTCAACATGGCGCGCGCCACACTCAACCAGGCTGAGGACGCCATGCGCAGAGTGAACATCATGCACAGTGAGCAGAGCATATCGGACATAAAGTATGTGGAGGTGCAGACCAAACTCGAACAGGCTCGCAGCATGTACGCGGCGGCTAAGAAACGTCTCGACGACACCAAGCTCTACGCACCCGTTTCCGGAACCATCGGACGGCGTAACATAGAGGTGGGAGAGAACTACGGCATGCTCCTTTCGGCCTTCACCATACTCGATTTGAGCGAAGTGATGGTGAAGATACCCATTCCCGAACGCGAGATATCTAAGATAAAGAAGGGCGATGAGGCCAAGATATGCGTGCTCGCCCTTGGCGACTCCACCTTTTTCAACGCACGTATAAGTGAGATAGGTGTGGCGAGCGACCCCTTGACCCACAGCTATGAGGCGCGACTGAAGGTGAACAACAGTCACCGCAAACTGATGGAGGGCATGGTGTGCAACGTGCAGCTGTGGCCAAAGTCCACTCAAGGTCAGCACGGATTCATCCTTCCCGTCAACGCCGTGAAGCTCAATCCCGACGACAACCACTATGTATGGGTTGTGAGAGGGGGCAAGGCATACCGCCAGTCGGTTGACATAGGCATGTATTCAAAAGACGGTGTGGTGGTCTACGGCGGCATACGCAACGGCGAACACGTAATAACCGAGGGACAAAGCAAGATTTGCGAAGGTCAGACCGTAAAGGAGATAAGATAGGATGAGCACCCCTAATTTCACCAAACACACGATGCACAACCACCGCTTGGTGGTGTTCTTCATGCTGTTGCTCGTTGGCGGCGGTCTGATATCGCTGTGGCAGATGCCCAAACAGGAGTTTCCGGAGTTCAAGATGTCCATCGGCATGGTCGTGGCCGTGTATCCCGGCGCCTCGGCAGAGGAGGTTGAGAAGCAGGTGACCAACCGTTTGGAGGACTATCTGCTCAGTTTCAGTGAGGTATATGGCGACGAAATGTCGTCCACGTCGAGCGACGGTATATCCACAATAAGGGTGCGACTGAACGACGAAGGCGCAAAGAACCCCGACGAGGTGTGGGGACGCATACGCGACGGACTGCCCCTGCTGCAGAAGACTGTGCTGCCCATGGGAGTGCTCGGCGTGGTGGTGCTCGACAGGTTTGGCGACGCCGCGGCCGAACTGGTGGTGCTCGACAGCAAGGACAAGAGCTATCGCGAGCTTGACGAGTATGCCTCCAAACTGAAGAGCGAACTCCAAGGCGTGAAAAACATCACCAATCTGAGAAAACAGGGAGTGCTCCACGAGCAGATAGGCATATATCTGGACAAGGAGCGCATGGTGCGCTTCGGTGTGAACACCACCATGATCAACGCTCTGCTCACCATGCAGGGACTGACCACAGGCGGTGCGCACATAGACACGGAGAAGGCCGACATGCCGATATACGTCACGTCAAACTATGTGACCGAGCGCGAACTGGCCGACCAGATAATCATCGACGACCCTACGGGCAAGGTGGTGAGGTTGAAAGATGTGGCCCGCGTGGTGCGCGAATACCCCGAGGTGAAGAGCTACATAACCAACAACGGCAACCGTTCGGTGCTGGTCAGCATGGAGATGAAGAGCGGTGGCGACATCGTTTCGTTTGGAAAGGAGGTTGACCAGAAGATAGATGAGTTCAAGCAGACGCTGCCTCCGGGAGTCAATGTGACCCACATTGCCGACCAGCCCAAGGTGGTGAGAGACTCCATCGTGGGCTTCCTTGGCGACTTTATCGAGGCCATCGTCATCGTACTCATAGTGATGATGCTGCTCTTCCCCGTACGTTCCACCCTCGTGGCGAGCATCTCCATACCCGTCACCATAGCCATCACGTTTGGCGCCATGAGCCTCTTCGGCATCCCGCTGAGCACGGTGACGCTGGCTTCGCTCACGGTAGCGCTGGGTATGGTGGTCGACGACACCATTATTATAATAGACGCCCACCAGAAGATGATGCGCGACGGCCACTCCAGTTGGTATGCCTCGGTGATGAGTGCGCACACCTTCTTCCCCTCAATCTGCGTGGCCACGCTCAGCATCTGCTTCGTCTTGTTGCCGTCGCCGATGTTCATGCCGCGGCTTTTCAGCACATTCATCGAGTCGTTCATCTTCACTTTGGTGCTCGCCATGATGGCTTCGCTGCTTGTGGCCATGACCTTGGCCCCACTGCTCAACTACAAATTCCTCGGGCGTTCGTCGCTGCAGAAGACCAATATAAAGGAGTCAAAGTTGCTCGTGCCTGTGCAACGGGCCTACGACAAGGCCATGGAGCACTGCTTCAAGCACCCCTGGATGACCATGACCACGTGCATTGTGATAGTCGGAGTGGGCGTTTGGGCGTTTACGAAGATACCCCAGCACATGGTGCCCAATGCCGACCGCGACCAGTTCGTTGTGGAAATCTACAACCCCAACGGCGCCAGCATCGACCGCACGGCAGCCATCACCGACAGTGTGGCTCATGTGATGGACAAGGACGACCGTGTGGTCAACGTGACGGAGTTCGTGGGTCAGCTCATGCCGCGCTTCATGGTGTCGGCACCGATAGCCATGGGTAGCAAATCGTTCTCGCAAATGATTGTCAGAAGCAAGAGCAACGAGGCCACACTCGACCTTATCCGCGACTACACTGGCTACTTTGAAGACCGCTGGCCCGACACTTACGTCCGTATGTATCAGCTCAAATACAGTCTGGCCTCGGGCATAAGCATACTGCTCGAAAGCGACGACCTGGGCCATCTGCACCAGGCGGCCGACTCGGTGAAGCAGTATCTGCGCACCATCGACGGTCTGCTGTGGATTCACGACTCCTTCGGCGACAAGCAACCCGTGGTGCGCATAGACCTCGACCCCATAAGTGCGGCTCAGTTGGGCGTGACGCGAATGTCGGTGGAGACCAATCTGGCCATGAAGTTCGGCGGTTTCAAGGCCGGAAGCATTTGGGACAAGGACTATGAGATGCCCGTGATACTGCACACGGCCGACCGCAACACGCAGAAGGATGCAAGCGGCATAGGCGACGAATATATCGGTACGGCTCTCGGACGCAGCACTCCATTGCGCCAGATAGCCCACATCAACCCCGATTGGCGCGAGTCGTGCATCATGCACGCCAGCGGTAAGCGGTGCGTAAACATACAGGCCGACGTGAAACCGGGCTACAGTCTGGCGGAAATATCCAAAGAGGTGGAGCGCCACGTGAAGGACAGCATAATGCCCACGCTGCCTAAGGACGTGAAGAAGAAGCTTTGGGGAACGGCAAACGTCAACAAGATGATTGCCGACCCGTTGGCAAAGAGTTTCCTGGTGAGCCTCTGCGTCATACTGCTCGTGATGGTGCTCAACTTCAAGCGGTTCCGTCTCGCCCTGTTGGCCATGACCGGCACACTGCTGGCCATACCGGGAGCGGTGATAGGCATGGTGCTTTCGGGTGTTGACTTCAGCATGATGTCCATGCTCGGCGTGTTCTCGCTGTTGGGAATCGTCATGCGCAACTCCGTAATCATGTTCGACTACGCCGAAGACCTGAGGAAAAACGGCATGTCGGTGTACGACGCGGCCATGGCTGCGGGCAAGCGACGCATGATACCCATAGTGCTCACCTCGGCCACCACGGCCTTTGGCGTAGTGCCGCTCATGTTCTCCAAGAGCACGCTCTGGCCGTCTATGGGCTGGATCATCTGCTTCGGCACCATCACAGCCACGGTGCTTGTGGTCATAGTGATGCCGTGCGCCTACTGGAAACTCATGGAAAGGAAATCCAAAAGATGAAACATTTAAGGACTTACATCATACTTCTGCTGGCGTTTTTCACCGCCATAGCCTCTGAAGCCCAGTCGGTATTGACCCTGCAAGAGGCCATTGAGTCGGCGTGCAGAAACAATGCCGACCTGCAAAAGAAGCGCATGACCACCGAATCGATGGCGCAACTGAAGAAGGAACTGTACACGAAATACTTCCCTTCCGTATCGGCCACGGGTACGGCCTTTATGCGCAACCGAGGCTTTGCCGAGGGTTCGGAACTGTTGGACATGGTGTTTAGCGTCGTCGCAGCGGTTGAGGACGTTTCCTCTGATGCTGACATAGAGGATGTGCAGATACTCAAATACGGCTTTATGGGCAGTCTGAAGGTGGTGCAGCCCATATACACCGGTGGCCGACTGACGAGTGCCAACCGTTTGGCGAAGCTCGGAGAGGAGGCTTCACGCGAGTTTACGGCTCTGAAGGAGGAGGAACTGACGCAGGAAGTGGAGAAATACTTTTGGCAACTCGTGCAGCTTTACGAGGCTGACCGTTCGCTCCTCACGATGGATTCGCTCGTTGAAAAGGCTCGCCACGACGCTTCGCTGGCTCTGAAGGCCGGACTCGTCACGGCAAACGACAAGATGGAGGTGGATTTGCATGCTTCCGACCTCGACCGTCTGCGCCTGCAGGTGGACAATGGCAAGAAGCTCTGCCGCGAATATCTGGCCTATCTCGTCGGTACCGACCGTGTTGACAGCGTTGTTTGGGACGATATCTACACCGTGGAAGACCCGTCGAAATATCTCACCGACCCGACGGTTGCCCTGCAAAACAGGCACGAGACAAAGCTTTTGCAGATGAAAACGGATGCCGCAAAGCTCAAAAGGAAGTATACTCTCGGCACTCTTCTGCCCGCAGTCGGTGCGGCGTTCACGTTGGACTATCACAAATTTTCCGCCAAGAGGGACGCCAAACTGTTTCACAGCATCTTCGACAACCGCCCTTGGTCATGGATGTTGGCGGCAGTAATCAAGGTTCCCATTAGCGATTGGTGGGGAGGCAAGTACAAACTGCGGCGGTCGAACATCGCCATACGCCAGTCTGAGATTGACTACGACGACAAACAAAAACTGATGCGTGTGCAGATGTCGCAGAAATGGAACACGCTCACAGAGAAGTATCAGCAGATTGACGTGGCTCGCAAGCAGTTGCTTCAGTCCGAACAGAACCAGAAGCAGCACGCAAGTGCCTATCGCAGCGGTTCGAGCACCATGACCGACCGCCTCCATGCCGACGCTCTCTACGAGAAAGCCCGCACTAACTACATCGATGCCTGCATAAAATATCGCCTCGCTATAACCGATTATATGCACGCAACGGGGAGAAGTCAAGGGGAGTGAAGAATGAAGAATCGCTGCGCGCAGTAGGCGAAGCGTCCTCGCTTTGCCCTTAGCGCAGTTGGAAGCCTGTAGTAGGC
>CAVKVO010000154.1:0-6026 GCA_963659575.1 Prevotella sp. CAG:1031 | reverse complement strand
CGCGCAAGCGCATGGAGTTTGAAACGCCCATACCAGCCGCTTTCAGACACATTTTCAAGCCCGGTTCACAGAAGTAGTCTTGGATAAAAAGGGCTTTAAGGCGGTAAGTTAACGCCGCAAACGAACGACATTACAACTCCGTCCCGACGGACGGCAACACAAAACAAGCAAAGATTTCAGATAGAAATGGAGAATTTCGCCTATTACGCCATAGCCTTGGTGATGATAATTCTGGCCGTTGTGATATGCAAAAAGATTGCCGGATGCTTCATAAAATCTATTGTCACACTCATTCTCGTGGCAACTCTCACCGCACTTTACTACATATTCTTCCACCACACCGGCGCATAACGTCACAGCAACAGTCCGATTGCCACGGTAACTCCGTACACAAGGATGTTTCGGGCGGTGTCTGCGAGACATTCGTTTAGGGCTTTGCCACTGCCAATACGCCTCATTTTGCAATATGTGGCGACGTGCATGGCGAGATAAATCAGCGGCAGGATGAAGGCAAAGGGATGAGTGGCTATGAAAACCAGTCCGCACAGACTGCCAAAGACGCCAAGCGCGAGGTATAACCGCAGACTCTGTTCGGCTCCGAGGCGCACCACGAGTGTGCATTTGCCCACATTGCGGTCGGTATCGCGGTCGCGGAAGTTGTTAACTATAAGCAATCCGTCAATGACAAGGCCACATGCGATGGACATCATGACCACTTCGGGAGTGCAGGTGTGCATCTGCAAGTAGTAAGTCAAGCAAACAGGGACGATACCGAAGAAAACAAGCACCAGAACATCGCCCAATCCGAGTCCGGCAAGGTGACTTGTGTAGAGGAAACAGAACGCTACGCACAACACACCTACCACTATCATCTCCCAACCGCCATAGAAAACCAGCGGCAAGCCGCACATGCAGGCCACAACCGTGGTCACTGCGATGGCAATCTTCATGGCTTTGGGCGTGATCCAGCCCTCCGAACAAGCACGTGGAGGCCCCAAACGGACGCTCTTGTCGTCGGTTCCGTTGAGAAAGTCGAACAAATCGTTCACAAAGTTGGCGTCTATCTGCATCACAAACGCAAACAAGAAGCAGAGCGACGCCGCAAGAAAACTGAACCCACTGGAGCTTTCCGATGCGTCAGCCCATGCCAACGCCACACCTATCAGCACCGGTACTGCCGCCCCGGACAGTGTCTTGGGGCGCGCGGCAAGCCACCATGCCTTCAACGAATTGGGTTCTACGACTACTTTTTCAACTCTCTTATCAGCATCTATTTCCATGGTTTCAAGCGTAATATGATTGCAAAAGTAAGAACATTTGAGTATATTTGCAAACAACAATAGAGCTTTATGGTAAACAACACAGCAAGTTTGGACTTGGTGGAGTTTGTGGAAAAGAACATACTTCCGCAATACGCATCGTTCGACAAGGCGCACAGTCTCGGTCATGTGGTGAGAGTGATACGCAGTTCGCTCGAACTGGCACGCGTAACCGGGGCTAATATAAATATGGTGTATGCCATTGCCGCCTATCACGACATCGGTATGTCTGGTCCGAGAGCCATACACCATATCACGGGAGGCAAGATTCTCGCACGCGACGCACGGCTTAAACAATGGTTTACGCCCGAACAGATAAAGATAATGAAGGAGGCCATCGAAGACCACAGGGCATCTGCGTCGCACGCGCCGCGCAGTATCTACGGAAAGATAGTGGCCGAAGCCGACCGCGACCTTGACCCGGACATCGTTTTCCGCCGCACCGTGCAGTTTGGACTGGCCAACTACGCCGACCTGGACCACGAACACCACTGGCTACGCTTCAAGAGCCACATGGACAGCAAGTATTCTGAGCACGGCTACATACGCCTTTGGATTCCCAACTCGGACAACGAGCGCAAACTGAACGCCCTGCGAGCCATAATAGTTGATACGGAAAAACTTCGTGAAGCGTTTGAACGCATATATAAAGAAGAAGTAGGGGAATAGGCGAACGATACTACTTCACGGCTTACGCGCCTAACAAAAGAACAAAACGATTGCACTCCGAAGCTGCATAGCACGGCTATACGCTTCGGAGTGCAATCGTTTTGTTTCGTCAAAAGGTTCCAATAACCAAGGGCATCTACGCCACTATTGGCATTAAACCCTCATGATTATTGCACCATACGCTTCATGTTAAGCGAGGTAATCTTGAGGTCTGACGACACCTTGGCCTCCACTTTGTTGGAAGTGATGGTGGGTTGACCGCCGTCATTGCCCGGATTCTTTTGGTCAACAGAGAACTCCACAGCATATTCAAAGTCGTTTCCGTCAGCCGTTTGCTTCTTTTCTATCTTCCAGTCGTTGTTTGTACGGAACTCCACAGCACCATCGCCAGCGTCAGAATGCACCTTGTGCATATAGGTGACGGCATCGTTCTTGGTGGCGTTTGCCTTGTGGAGGAAATCATCCATCACGTTTGCGAGTGTTCCCGTGAGTGCATCGGCGTCGTTTGCGCCCAAAGCGTTGAAGAAACTGATGAAGACCTGGCTGATGTTCTGCTTGTCTGCCGGAGTAACCTGACGTGCGTTCGACTTGTCGAAGCCGTCTTTGGCCTGGTCGTAGTACAGTCCGTCGCTGTGAGCGTCCATGTATGCCTGGTAAGCGTCGGGCGTATCAGCCTTTGAAGCGGTAATCCAGTCGAGCGAATCAATCTTTATCTTGGCCTCAGTGGCGTGGATGCTGTTCGGATGCATCTGCAAATAGCGCTCAATGGCGGTCTTTGAACCACTCAAAACCACATCGGTCCACTCCTGGTCGGCCTGCATGAGCAGAGTCAGGTGAGCCTGTATCGAGTCGCGGTGCTCTGCCGGAGCGTCCTTATAGAAGTCGAGGAAGTTTTGAAGCACTGCCGGTTCGGTGCTCTTCATGGCCGTCTCGTAGGCATCAAGTTCATCGTCGCTTTGAGAACTGTTGTAGAAATAAGCTCCTGCGGCGCATGCTATCGCCACCACAACCACTGCTATCGCAACGGCTATGAGTGTCTTCTTGCGAGTGTTGCCCGCCTTTTCTGCTGTCTCTCCACCCTCGTTTACTGGCGGTTGCTGCCCAGGGGCTGTTGCAACCCGGCCACTTTCGGGTGCCAATCCGCCCGCGTGGCTATCGTAAGCCGCCTGGCTTTCGGTCACGACTCGGCCACCTTCCAAATCGCTGTCCATGCGATTGTGACACTCGGGGCACAAAGCCTGATCCTTAAACACTACGGCTCCGCAATGGGAGCACTTCTTCACATTCCCTGCAATATGCACACCGCAGCTCGGACACGCCTCAGCCTTGTCGCTAACCTGGTGGCCGCACTCGGGACACTTAATCATTGCCATACTATTTGTATTCTTTTCGTTATTAATTTATGTCTGGATATGTTTGGTTTTACCGTCAATGGAAACTAAAACCAATGGTGTCTGAACCTGATTTCGCGCAGACTGTGACGCCCCATTAAGCGGCTCTTGTCAACATAACCGTTCACTCCGTCTATGCGTCCCTTGGCGGTATACTGCCAAATGGCAAAGTCGCGTCCGTCGGAAAGAACGGGTTCGTTGGAACTGTATTGCGCTATCATAAACGGATAGTCGCCAAGTTCGCCACTAAGATGCTTGTTGTAGAAATTGGTTCCGGTGTAAAGAAGAGGCTTTTGCCTGTAGGCTTCTTCCACAAGAGAAATAAACTTGAAAAGTGAATCGCGGAACTCTTCGGAGGGCAAACCGCCCGTGGTCTCAATGTCAATCATCGGAATGAGGTCTTGTTCGCCCGGTCGGCACTGCGCCTTGAAGTTTTCCAGTTGCTTGATTTGCTCGGTCTTAGGTCGGTAGAAGTGGTAGCTGCCCACTTTAAGCCCATGCTTGTGAGCCAGTTGTATGTTCCTTTCATACATATCGTCCACTCTGTCGCCTCCTTCTGTGGCCTTCAGATACACGTAAGCCATCTTGGCGTTTTCCCCAACTGCATCCCAAAACACCTCTCCCTGGTAATGACTCATGTCGATGCCGTGTATATGAGAGCACGTATCCTCGCACTGCACGTTCCCGTTTTGGGCTGTTGCGCATAAAGAAAAAAGCGAGAAAACGGCCATAAGAGTTTTTTTCATCATACGTAAAATTTAGATGCAAAGATACAAACTATATGATAGAAAAGGTGTATCTTTGCATGAAATAATGGGTTGAACATTGTGTTTTAAACTCACAGAGGTTCACTTTTTTATATGTAAAAAGTCATTAGCAACTACACACTATGGTAGAGAAAAAGACCCCACAGGACATTGAAGAGAAAAAAAGTCTGAGTTTTGTAGAACAAATAGTGGAAAACGACCTTCAGGAAGGTAAAAACGACGGCAGGATACAGACGCGTTTTCCACCAGAACCAAACGGATACATACACATAGGTCATGCAAAAGCAATCTGCATGGACTTCGGTGCCGCGAAGAAATACGGCGGCGTGTGCAACCTGCGCTTCGACGACACCAACCCCTCAAAGGAAGACACGGAGTATGTTGACTCCATTCTCCACGACATACAGTGGCTCGGCTTCCAGTGGGGCAACGTGTATTATGCCTCAGACTACTTCCAGCAGCTGTGGGACTTTGCCGTATGGTTGATCAAGAAGGGTCTCGCCTACATCGACGAGCAGACTTCGGAACAGATAGCTGAGCAAAAGGGTACGCCCACAACGCCGGGAACAGCCAGTCCATACCGCGACAGACCGGTGGAAGAAAACCTTCGTCTGTTCAACGAGATGAACACTCCCGAAGCAAAAGAAGGCTCAATGGTGCTGCGCGCCAAGCTGGATATGGCCAATCCGAATATGCATTTCCGTGACCCGGTGATGTATCGCATCATTCAAACTCCGCATCACCGCACAGGAACGAAGTGGCACGCATATCCTATGTACGACTTCGCCCACGGACAGAGCGACTACTTTGAGGGTGTAACCCATTCTATCTGCACACTGGAGTTTGTGCCTCACCGTCCTCTCTACGACAAGTTTGTTGACCTGCTCATGGAGTATGAGGCTGAGGAGAAGGGCAACGCCACCGACTATCGTCCAAGGCAGATTGAGTTCAACCGTCTCAACCTGACCTACACTGTGATGAGCAAGCGCAAGCTGCACACGCTTGTAGACGAACATCTCGTTGACGGATGGGACGATCCCCGTATGCCCACAGTGTGCGGTATGCGCCGCAGGGGTTACTCAGCGCAGAGCATACGCAACTTTATCGATTCTATTGGTTACACCAAGTTTGACGCTCTCAACGACTACGCCTTGCTTGAGGCTGCCGTGAGAGACGACTTGAACAAGAAAGCATGCCGCGTTTCGGCCGTGCTCAACCCCGTAAAACTTGTTATTACGAACTATCCCGAGGGACAAACCGAGGAGATGGAAGCCATAAACAACCCCGAAAACGAGGCCGACGGCACACACACCATCACGTTCAGCCGCGAACTGTGGATAGAACGTGAGGACTTCATGGAAGATGCTCCCAAGAAATTCTTCCGTATGACACCCGGAAAGGAAGTGCGACTGAAGAATGCGTATATAATAATGTGCACCGGATGCAAGAAAAACGAGGCTGGCGAGATTGAGGAAATCTACGCTGAATATGACCCACAGAGCCGCAGCGGACTGGAAGGTGCCAACCGCAAGGTGAAGGGTACGCTCCACTGGGTGAGCAAAGACCACTGTCTGCCTGCCGAGGTAAGGCTCTACGACCGTTTGTTCTTCGTAGAGAACCCGTCTGCCGACGAGCGTGACTTCCACGAACTGCTCAACCCCGACTCCATAAAGGTGCTCTCCAACTGCTATGTGGAGAACTATCTGGCAGAGAAACAGCCGGGCGACTTCCTGCAGTTCCAGCGCATAGGCTACTTCACTCCCGACAAACTGTCCACCAAAGACCATCTCGTGTTCAACAAGACTGTGGGTCTGAAGGACACTTGGGCTAAGATAAACAAGTAACTTAGGGTACAGTTCCAATGCAAATAGGCGACGATT
>CAVKVO010000153.1:0-6112 GCA_963659575.1 Prevotella sp. CAG:1031 | reverse complement strand
TCATAGGCTTGGTGTTGTCATACACCACATCAAGACCATTGGTGTGCTTTGCCCAAAAAGCGTTGTTGGCCGGCATACCTGCAGGACCGTAAATGTGTGTAACTGAGTCAATCACGCTCACGGTACTCTCGTGACGCAGGGACATTCCGTTGAGCACGGATGATGTTCCCATCATGTTGGAAAGCATCGAGGTGAGCAGTGCATTGTCAAGCATACTGCTGTAGAAGAGCAGTTTCTTCTGCGATTGTGTCAGCTGGTCATAGCTGGTCACATGCCACTTGTTGTTCTTGAAGAAGCGAACGAATGCGCTGTCATTGGCAGGAAACACAGTCTTACTACCTGTGCGACTGAGAGTTTCCTTGTAATTAAGGTCGTCAGCCAGCTTCAGATAGTATGAAAAAGTTCCTTCCAATCCGTTCGACTGAGGATTCTGCAATGTCTCGTATATGCTGCCATGCAGCCACGAGGGCATTGAATCAGCATCCACTTCCTCGTTTTTGTCTACGCACGCCGTTAACAGCCCCACACAGAAAAGCGAAAAACAGATGAGTTTCTTCATTGTCTTAACTGATTGTTTTTAATGTTAGTTTTTAGTTATTATCTCAAACGCAGCCGGAACGGCACACCATTCCGGCATAGATATGATGACAAAATTAACAAGAAAACACAATAGCCGCAAATTTTTTCAATCTTTTATGTATAAGGCGTATATATATTTTACGGAAAAGACACAATTAAATCAAAAAGAAAGGGTCGGCTTACAATTTTTCAAGGGTAATTTTGTGAGTGAAGAGGGAAGAACTTCAAGAAATGAAGAACGAAGAATGAAGAGTGAAGAATCGCTGCGCACGGAAAGATTAGGAGGGTTGGCGTTCTTGGCTCATGGGCAAACTTAGGAGGGTCGGCGCCCTCGCCGACTCATCGCTCGTCAAGAGCGAAAGAAAGACTTTTTTATCACGAATGATACGGCGCCGTACCTCCTACAGCAGCGCCTACTACAGGCTTCCCATCTGCGCCAAGGGGTCGGCGAGGACGCCAACCCTCCTGCCCCGCGCTTACTACTGCCTTCCCTTGTGCCCTTTTAGCACGAATGGTACGGCGGGGGCGCCGTACCTCCTACCCTGCACCTATTCTGCGCAACATTTATAATTTTAACTTACGACAAGAGCGGGAGACTCGGCCATTGCCGTGTCTCCCGCTCTTGTCTTTTTGTTCTATTCTCTTATCTCACTGAGAGTTTGAGAGTCTTGCTGTCTCTTGCCGTGCTGATCTGCAACAGGTAGGTGCCGGAAGCGGTGGCGTTCTTCTTTGCCACTGCGGCGGCCTCGCCAAGCGTTGCGTCGAACTCAGCTACCATGATGCCGCTCACTGTGAACATACGGCAGTGAACAGGTGTGGTGGTAGTGGCAGATGCTATGCCGGATGAGCTATCGGTAACGCGGAGTGTACCCGATGTAGTGAGCAGGTCTGACGTATCCCAATACAGTCCTTCGGGCAGTTCGGGAAGATTGATTGTGGGCGTACCGGTAAATGTTCCGGCGTTCCACAGTATTATCTCATCGCCTGCGGCAGGAGTATAGTCGGGACTGAGGGTGATGTTGACCGTTGCGTTGAGCACAAGGTTCTTTGACACGTTGAGGAACGAGCGAGATGAACTTGTGTTCTTGGCGCTCTTTATGTTCATGTCGATGACGGAACCTTCAACAGTCGACAGGATTCCAGTCACGCGGAACTCACCAGCGTAGTCGTCAACCTTGGTTCCAACGTGCAGTGTGGCTCCACTGCGCAGATATACCGATGTGACGATACCGCCGCGACCAAGCAGTGTGGCTCCACTCTGAACATATACAGGAGCGGTACTGGTTATTAGGTCTTTTGTGGTAAGGCTGTTCAGATACAGCGAACCAGCGTTGACTGTTATGCTGCCGATGCCTGTCAGTGCGGAGGAAACTTCCCAGCAACCCGTACCGGCTTTCTTCACCGGACTTGTGATGGTGCCCTTGAAACGGAAGTCGGAGTTGTTGGAACCGAGAGTGTATGTTCCAGTTCCCGACAACGTTCCTTCACCTTCGATGGCGCCTATCTCCACGCTCTTACCGTTGTTCTTGAACTCGATGCCGCTGTTCACCTGCAGTGTAGCCAAAGGCAAACCCTTGTCGCTTCTGAAGTCGAACGATGGATCGTAAGAACCACGCTTCTTGTATGCAGGAATGAGAGTTCCCTCAAACTTGCTCCAGTCGCCATCGAAGTAGTTGCGCACTCCAGCGGCATAGACAGTGAACGTGCCGGCACCGGTGAGCGAGCCTGTATAGACAGCGCGCGGCTTGACAATGAGAGAACCTGAGCACAGTTCAGGAACTACAAAGTTTGTGCTGTTGGTTGGGGTAGAATTAGCAGCATCGCTTGAGGGGTCGGTCAACGTACCGTTAACAAACTCAACCGTAGCTGGGAGCTGCACCTTGCCACTGGCATCAACGGAATTAACGTTACCAGCCTTGATAATCAGACGGCTCAGACGGTTGCCAGAGCTAAGTGTGAGCGAACCTGCACCGGCTTTGGTCAGCACCGCTGTGCTTGCGTTGACTGCACCGATGCCCTTGTTCATGGTCAAGGTTCTGCCGCTACCCACCTCGATGGTTGCACCGCCAGTACCCACGGTTATGTTCTGCGTGGTGGTATTGTCAATGTTGGTGGTCAGCGTAGCGTTGTTGTCGATAGTGATCTTGCTGCTGACACCTCCGAGCGAACCGTAGTCCTGTCCGATATTGTTGGCCAGACTGGCTATGATGAGTTTACCGCCGTTGACGGTGGTGTTGCCCACATGGTTCACATTGCCTAAGATAACGGTTCCCTCACCGTTCTTCACGATGTCACCGTCGCCGATGATGCTGTCGCCCTTGATATAGAACTGCTTTTCATCGTTGTTGAAGGTTATCTTGCTCGGAGCAATCTTGCCTGTCACGGTTATTTCCGTGGCAACGGCATTGTCGTCGAACGTCACCTCATCGCCACGAACGAAGGTTTGCGACTCCTGAGTGGTTGGGTTGACGAAGTTGGCCGTAGCGTCAAGATCCCAAACGCCTGATTCGTTACCCTTCCAGATAACATTACCCGACTGATAAGCGGCGATAGAGATATACAACTTGCCGTCTTCGTATACGAGAGAGTGCTTGTAGGCGTCAACGCCCTCGATGATGATGTCGTCGAGACTGCCTTCCACCTTACCTATCTCACCTATCAGATACTTGCCGTCGGCCAATATGGTTGCGCCGTCAGCAGTGTGAGGCACGAAGGTGAATATCGGAGCGAGATACTGCGGACCGTTGGCCCAGTCCTTCTTCTCCACCACGAGCGTGTTGGCATTGACGTTGTCGGCAGAAACGTCCTCGCCGAAGAGGTCTATCTGAACCCTTGAACCGAAACCGAGCTTCAGGGTGTCGGTCTCAATGGAGCCCTTGTTGTCCTTTCCGCCAGGGATGATGGTTGCGTTGTAGTCGGCACGGATGCCCTTGGGGAACTTACCGCCGTTGGAGATGAGCGTAGTGTGACGGTTGAGCCACAACGGACTGTTGAGCAGCGTACCGTCGAACGACAGTGTACCGTTCCATACGTCGGTGTTGCCAGTGTACTTCTCCACCACATTGGGCAGCACGAGTGTGCCCTCACCCTGCTTCACCAGTCTCATGTTGCCGGCGAAAGCACCGCCAGTGAGAGTGTGGGTGTAGTAGGTATAGTTGATTGCAGTGTTCTGCGTGGTGCAGTTGCTGGGTGCAGTACCCTCAACATGCGACGGAGTGTTGTCAGTATATATATAAGGTGTAGCTCCGTCGGTCACGGCAACGGTCATGTCGCCGGTCTCGTCGGTCATGATGTGCTTGTCGTTGCTCTCGGCACCGATGGTTCCACCGTTGGCAATCTCTGTGCGTCCCTCGGTTGTGAGTGGCGGCGGAGCAATGGTGATGCCCTCAAGCTGACCCAGGAAGTAGCTTGCGTGAGGCGGTTGGTTGTAGCCACACATCTGCCAAACCATAGCGTTGCGATACTGGTGGTCGTGCCAGAGAGTGTAGTTGCGCCAAGGCGTTTCGATGTTGGTGGTGTATATGCGGATGTTGTTGTCGGCAGTGCGCATAATCACCTCTTCGCGCCAGTCGCCGAGCACGTCGCCCTGATAGCAGGGAGTTCCCTTGGTGTCGTTGTTGGTCATCGAACCAGTGAGAGTTGCTATCGCACCGTCCTTGCCACCTTTGTATATACCGCCTTCGGTGTTCTTGCCGTTGACGTAGTTGAAAGTTTCCTCAAGCAGGTCGCCATCCCAGTATATACGGTAGTTGGTGGCTATGCCTGAAGTGGGCGCACCCACGAGAGCCTTGTGAGAAGCACCGCCGATGAGGTTACCGTCCCTGGCCGAACGACACTGTGCTCCGGGATATTCATCGAGGAAATTACCAGCAACAGAACGACCGTCGTCAGAACCTCCCGTGGCGCGGTAGTATATCTTGGATGTAGTAGCGTCGCGGTAGTTGTTCATAGGCTGGTCTTCGTTGCAGGCGAAGATTTCCAGTCCCCATGAGTACGGGTCGAAATCGCCCACATGATGAGCGTCGCCGTGACCGAGACCGGATGTGGAAAGTCCCAATCCGTTGTCGTCAATCACCATTGAACCGTAGACAATCTCGTCTCTGCCGTCCATGTCAACATCGGCAATGCTGTAGTTGTGGTAGCCCTGGCCATACCAAGGACCCGACGCGTTGCACACCCAACGCCAGCGTTCGGTCAACTGGTGAGTGGCGGGGTCAACATCGAAGGCCACCATCTTGTGGCGTGTATAAATACCGCGTGCAAGGAAGATGCTCGCCTTCTTGCCGTCAAGGAACGGTGCTCCGAAGAAATGCTTTGTGGAACGGTGACCGTAGCCGTCGCCCCAAGCCTTCGCAAGGTCGGTTTCGCCGTCCTCAAGCCGCTTCAGAGGATATTCCATCTGCTGGTAAACATCACCGGTTTCGCCGTTCAGATAGAGCAGAAACTCCGAACCTTCGTGTATGAACCACTGGCCGGACGCGCCTCCACTGGCACGATAGTTCTTCGTCTGGTCGCCAATGACGATGGTCTTGCCCGATGCGGTGTGTATGATGGTACCGTCAGCGGCACGCAGCACTGCTTCAGCCTTACCGTCGCGGTCCCAGTCGAAGGCCACGATGTTATTCTCATTGTTCTGGAAGTCAGCCATGTTCGGTCCGAGGTCTATCCACCACAACTTCTTGCCGTTGAGCTTATACACCTCGATGATGGCATACTCACCGTTGTAGCCGGCGGGCAGATAGCCTTGGGAGGCATCGCTGTTGTTGTCGAACTTGAGGAGGATTTCCACCTGACCGTCGCCATCCACATCGGCGCAGCACGCATCGTTGGGCACGTAGGTGCTCTTCAGGTCGCCGTGGTCCATCTTCACTTCCAGGTAGTTGTTGCTCCAAACGCTCGAAGCGGTGCATTGCGACTGCGCAACGCCCCTCACAACAGGCTCCACCGTGTAGGTGCTGCCTGTGGTGCCGCTCTTGTCCAGGTAGTTGGACACGCTGAGTGGTGCAGAATTGATTTTCGTCCCGTCGCGGTAGATGTTGTATTGCACGTCGTAGTACTCCTCTGCGGGAATACGCCAACTGCAAAACACTCCCTTGCTGGTCTTAACCGCCACAAGACCGCGATCCAACTTGTCGGTCATGCGCTGGGCTACAGCAGAGCCCATGAATGCCGCAAGCAGAAATGTCAGTAGTAGTTTTTTCTTCATAGTTTTCAACAAATTCGTCTTTTTAGTTATTGTATTGTGTCTTAATCGTACAAAATTACTGGAAAATGTTTCAGGCGGCAACGCTTTGGCCTTTATTTTTTGATACAAAGAAGTTGTTTTTTGGGAATAGAGTTGTTGGAGGTGAGGTGGTATCTATATAATAATGTATATGGAAGTAACGACACAGCGACCGTTGCGCCCTGAATTAAGAATCGGCGGCCGAAGGGGAAAGCCAAAGCTAATCGCCTCGCGCAGTTGGAAGCCCGTAGTAGGCGCTGCGTCCTCGCTGCGCCCTTGGCTAAAAAGGCACAAGGCTGTAGGAGGTAT
>CAVKVO010000152.1:0-6214 GCA_963659575.1 Prevotella sp. CAG:1031 | reverse complement strand
GAGATTCTCAAATCCTTCAAATCTTGACAGGCACAAGAAATAATATGTACGGGTACATTATTATATATAGGACTTTCGGATTTGGAACTACTCATCGTCAACCATGGCAGAGGTGACGCTTTTCAGCCCCTTTTGATAGAGATATTTTGATATGGTACCACTGAGTATTACCCTTTTGTTGTGCAGTTTCGGGTTGTCCACAAGGTTGAGCCCACTCCGCAGTTGCGGCCATTCCGTCAGACAAACGGGCATTATCTCCGTTGGCACGATGCTGTCTGCACCGATGGTGTCGTCGGCTATTATGATGGCGGTGCTGCCCTCAAAAGGGTAGGTGTAGTCGATGTTCTTGATGTTTTGGGTGCACGACGCCACGATGTAGCCGCCCACGCACACCTTTTCGTCATAGTCCTTGGCCAGCGCAGCCCTTACGGTGATGAAATCCTGCGTGGAGTCGCTGTCCGCATCGCCGTCAGTCGTGTTGTTCTGCGTCTTGTTCGTACCGCTTCCCGTGTTTTCAAACACGTATTCCTTACCGCAACTTACCACGGTTGCGGCAAAGAGCATGGCTATGACGAGTGCTTTCATCTTCGTTGGTGAATGTGTTTTGCAAAAATAATGATACGAACGGCGCCGAAAAATCAGCCAATTGCCAATGTCGTGCGTGCCTTGTCGTTACGCAAAAGTACGAATAAATGCTGACAAATGCTATAGGTGGGTTCTATAAATTGCCATCAAGGCACGGCTCTTTCATTTACAGCAAGTGGTTTTGGCCGTATAATCGACACCTTGATTCGCGCATAAAAGGCATCTGAAATTTTGCTTCAAGTGCGGAAAATGTGTATTTTTGCACAAAACAAGTATCAAAAATGTGTAGAACTCCACATTTTCCGCACTTGAAGGACTAAGGAGGGCAAAATATGTTTGACAGAAAAATCATTGTTCAGCTCAAAAAATGGCAAGCGAAAGAAGACCGAAAACCATTGATAATGCTTGGAGCGAGACAGGTTGGCAAGACGTCTGTATTGAAACGCTTTGGCAAGGAGTGTTTTGAATATTGCGCTTATTTCAGCCTTGACGAAGAAGACGGTGTGTGCGACATTTTCCGCAAGACCAAGAATCCCAAGCAGGTTGTTGAGCAACTGTCCTTTTTGACCGATATTCCGATTCTGCCGGAACGGACGCTGTTGATTCTGGATGAGATACAGGAATGTCCGGAGGCTATTGCCGCCATGAAATATTTCTGCGAGCAGGCGCCAGAGTATGTCGTCGCTTGTGCGGGTTCTCTGTTGGGACTCGCTTTTGGGCATGCAGGTTTCTCTTTCCCCGTGGGCAAGGTGGACCATTTGGAAATGTATCCCGTTACGTTTTCTGAATTCTTGGAGCAAAAGGACGCTGGACTATACCGCTATTACCAGTCCATAGATGGTTTTGATCCCATTCCTGACGTCTTCTTTGAACGTCTGTCCCAGGCGTTCACGGCCTATCGTATATCTGGGGGTATGCCCGAGGCAGCCATGAAGATGCTGTCGTTGGACAATGCTGGTGTGGAGACAGTGCTGAAAAATATCCTGAAGGACTATGCGTTCGACTTCGTGAAGCACGCCTCTCCGCAACTGGCCAACCGGATTTCTCATGTGTGGAACTCCCTGCCATCCCAGTTGGCCAAGGAAAATCGGAAGTTTGTCTATCAGTTGGTAAGACCGGGAGCGAGGGCCCGCGAATATGAGGATGCTTTGATATGGTTGAAGAATGCCGGTTTGCTGTATAAGGTAAGCCTTTGCGCAACGCCACAGTTGCCCCTCAAGTCTTATGAAGATCTCAGCATATTCAAGATATATTGTCTTGACATAGGATTGCTTCGGGTGTTGGCGGAGATGGATGCCAGTGTCTACCTGAGCGACGCTCCTGGTTTCAAGGAGTTTAAGGGAGCCTTGGCGGAAAACTATGTTCTTCAAAGTCTCATAGCCCAAGGAGTTAACTGCTCTCGCTATTGGGCTTCAGGCAACAAGGCGGAGGTAGAGTTTATCGTTCAGCATGGTTCCAAGGTGATACCCATAGAGGTGAAGTCCGGTACCAGTGTGACGGGTCGGAGTTTGATAGAATACAACAAGAAGTATTCGCCGGAATTGCGCGTTCGTTTCTCTATGCTAAACCTGAAGAGAGACGACAACCTCATCAACATCCCGTTGTTTCTTGCCGACAGGATGATGAAAATGGTGTTTGACGATGAATCAGCAAACTTTATTTAGACTGATGTTCTTCCTGATGAGGCAGACTTTCCTCGTTGGGGCAGCCGCAGATGGGGCATGAACGTTCGTATGATGCATACAAACAACCACATTCCGGACAGATTATCATGTTATTCATAAGCCTTGAGTTTTCGCAAAGATAGGAATAAATGTGGACAGGTAAAACAAATTTGGAAAAATAATCCCGAATATTTGCTTTTTCAGCATTAAAGTTTTATATTTGCCCTCGATAAGTCTTCATCCGCTTTGTTGATGTACCTTATCTACAATTCGAGGTTGGCAGCGTCCTGCGCCAACCTCTTTTGTGTGTATGAACGCTCTATAAATACTCTATAAAACACCAAGGGCGGCTCCATAAATTACGGATGTAATTTATGGAGCCGCCCTTATATCTTCTTGGTTTCCCTTGTTTCAATCCTTCTGCTCTGCCACAAACGTGAGTTCGGATTTGTCCTTCTCCTTACCGATGTTTATGGTTGAGCCTTCGGCAAATTCGCCGTTGATGATGCGTTCGCACAATCCGTCCTCTATGTAGTTCTGAATGGAACGCTTCAGCGGACGAGCACCGAACTGCACATCGTAGCCCTTGGTTGCCACGAAAGTCTTGGCCTCGTCGTTGATGTTCACGTGATAACCCAAGGTTTCCACACGTTTGAAGAGTTTCGACAGTTCTATGTCTACAATCTTCTTTATGGCAGTAAGGTCCAACTGGTCGAAAGTGACTATCTCGTCGAGACGGTTCAAGAACTCCGGAGAGAACTGCTGGCTCAATGCCTTCTGTATTATGCCGCGTGCATACTCCTTGTCCTTGTCGTTCAGAGCAATGCCCGTTCCTGCACTTGCCGCATTGAAACCTACGCCCCTTGAAAAATCCTTCAGTTGCTTGGTTCCGGCGTTGCTCGTCATGATGATCACCGTGTTGCGGAAATCCACCATACGGCCGTTGCCGTCGGTCAGTCTGCCCTCGTCCAACACCTGCAACAACAGGTTGAACACGTTGCCGTGAGCCTTTTCAATCTCGTCGAGCAACACTATCGAATAGGGATGGCGACGCACGCGCTCAGTCAACTGGCCGCCTTCTTCATAACCAACATATCCCGGAGGTGCTCCGATGAGTCGCGACACATTGAAACTCTCGGTATATTCGCTCATGTCTATGCGAATCAGCGAGTCGGCAGAGCCAAACATGAACTCCGCAAGCTTCTTCGTGAGATACGTCTTGCCCACACCAGTCGGTCCCAAGAACATGAACACGCCTATGGGATGGTTGGGGTCTTTCAGACCTACACGGTTGCGCATGATGGCTTTGACAATCTTTTCTATTGCAAGGTCCTGTCCTATCACCGCCGATTTCAGTTCCGCACCCATGCCTTTCAGACGTATGCCCTCGGCTTCCGCCATCCTCTGCACCGGCACTCCACTCATTATCGACACCACTTCCGCTACTTCCTTTTCCGTAACGGTCTGTCGCTCGTCGGTTTCGCCGCTGCTCCACTTTCGGTTCAGCTCCGCCAGTTCCGTTTCCAGTTCGGTTTGTCTGTCGCGATAGGCGGCTGCCAACTCGAAGTTCTGACTCTTCACGGCACTCTGTTTCTTCTCCTTTATGAAGTCGATTTCCCTTTCCTTCTCCGTGATTTCCTGCGGCACACGCACATTGCCTATGTGCACCTTTGACCCTACCTCGTCGAGAGCGTCGATGGCCTTGTCGGGAAACTGCCGGTCGGTGATGTAGCGTCCAGTCAGTTTTACGCAAGCCTTCAAAGCATCGTCGGTGTAGTTCACATGATGGTGATGCTCATACCGATCCTTGATGTTTTGCAGTATCTGCAGCGTCTCCTCTGCAGTTGACGGTTCCACTAAAACCTTTTGGAAACGGCGTTCGAGCGCACCGTCCTTTTCTATGCTGTTGCGGAATTCGTCGAGCGTGGTGGCTCCGATGCACTGTATCGTGCCGCGGGCCAGTGCCGGCTTCATCATGTTTGCCGCATCCATACTGCCGGGAGTTGATCCTGCACCGACAAGAGTGTGTATCTCGTCGATGAAAACGATAATCTCCGGATTGGATTCCAGTTCCTTAATCAACGCTCTCAAACGTTCCTCAAACTGGCCTCTGTACTTGGTGCCCGCCACGATGGCTGACATGTCGAGACTAATCAGTCGGCGGTTGAACAACACCGGTGATGTGTGTCTGCTGGCTATCATCTGCGCCAGACCCTCCACAATGGCACTTTTGCCCACACCAGGGTCACCAATCAGTATTGGGTTGTTCTTCTTTCTGCGTCCAAGTATCTCCACCACACGGGCTATCTCGCGCTCACGTCCCACCACAGGGTCGAGCTTTCCCTCAGCAGCAGCCTTGGTCAAGTCCACGCCGAAGTTGTCGAGCACGGGAGTCTTGCCGCCAGGTTTTTGCGTCTGCGTGGGACGACTCCTGTGGAGAGCCTCCTGGTTGCTGCCGTCATGGCCGCCCGCAGCTTCAAACATGTTGTCGTCATCCTCGTCGGGAAGGTCTATGCCGTTTTGCGGTTCGCTCCTTTGTTGCAGCATAGAGACGGTGTTTTCATATCCCATGTCGTTGCTTTCCAGTATCTGTTTAGCACCGTTGTTCACACTGTCGTGCAGTATGGCGAGCAACAAGTGCTGCTCGTCAACCCTCTGAGTGTGTTGCATCCTGGCCTCCAGCACAGCGAGTTTCAGTATGTTGCTTGCCTTCTCGTTGAGCACAAGTTCACCCGAGTCGGCCGAAGATGTGATATCGTCGTTTTTCACCTTGGCCTCCAGTTCGGTCTTCACCTCTTTTACGTTCACTCCGAGGCGTTTGAACACGTTGACCACAGGTCCGTCCTTCAACCTAAGAAGGCCCAGAAGCAAGTGCTCCGGACCCACGCTACTGCTCGCCAGACGGGCGGCTTCCTCGCGGCTAAAGGCAAGTATCTCTGAAACTTTTGGCGAAAACTGGCTTGTCATATAGTCTTGTTTCCTTTCTTTCTGTCAGGGTTTTGGCACAATATCATGCCCATTTTGATTTGCAAATATATAGGTTTTATTGCAAATAGTATGCCAAAGCCCCACATTTTTACCTAGTTGCAGATGTAGGGATGAAGATTGAGGTGGTGATGTGAAATGCAAGAAAGGCAAAGAAGGGCACTTGCGCTAAGAAGGTTTTCTTTGCCTGTAGGAGGTGCGGTGCTCTCGCCGTTGACATTAGGAAGAGAGCACTGCTATGTATAATTAGGGCATAGTGACACGTTTATTGTCGCTATGCAGCCGTTCCATATTCATAAATGCTGTCGCTGGCAAGGTCAATCTCGTCGTTCCAATATACGCAGGTTCGGCTTGAGTCCAACTGTACTTGTTTGAAAAGACCATAAACATCCAACAACGCATGAAAGGATGGAATCGTTTTGATGTCATCTTTCACGTCGTATGTGACTTTGTATCCGTCGTCGAATTCTACGAAGAGGACATAATCGTCAAGAACTGATATTTTCTTAATTCGTGGTATCATAATGGTGGAAGTTTGGTTATTACTTGTTTGTCCCACATGTTCTGAAGCTCCTCAGAATGTAGCGAGAGCCATTCCGTTACCAACTCTTGGGCTTTTTGGGGTAAATCCCCTTCAAACATTTCAAACGTCTTGATGTTGAATAGGCCTACATACTCATTGTAAATCGCGTGTATATGGGAGGGCTCGTGCTCTTTAGGCTTAAAGAACATCTTTATGATTATTCCGTAAAACCTCGCAATCTCAGGCATACTTTCGTTCTTCTGTTGTTATATGAATCTTTACCGTTTCAAAGATAGATAAAAACATGCAAATCTCCAAACTTTTATGAATATCAAGTAGCATGTTTCGGATTTGGCATAGGAAGCGCGGAAAATGTGATGTATGCAAGACTTCCTTGCTGTTTATGGCCTCGAAGAGGCCGAATTTCAGTAACCCCATGTGGAGTGAAACGGAACAT
>CAVKVO010000151.1:0-6437 GCA_963659575.1 Prevotella sp. CAG:1031 | reverse complement strand
TTACTGGCCAAGGGATTTTAAGTCCCTCGTGTCTACCAATTCCACCATTGCGGCTTCTTACGGCACGGATAGTGGCTGCAAAGTTACCGTTATTTATCTGAAAAGCCAAGGATATTCATCACGCAGCCAGCACTTTTACACATTTTAACGACGCGAAAAGGCAGTCCTTAACCCTCCGTTCGTCCCACGAATTTTCCATATCCAGTATACAGTACTGCAAAGAAAACGGCGGCTGATATCCATCCTGCAAACACGTCGATGGTGTAGTGGGCATAGATGTAAACCGTGGAAAAGCACAGCAGGACGTAGAACGGCAGGAGGAAATACAGCAGTTCGCGGTTTTTCGACGTCCATACGAGGAGCATCAGAATGGTGCTTATGCCCACATGACTGCTCGGGAAAGCCGCCGTGGGACGCTCTCCGGCGGCGTGGGCATCGGCCACCATGCGGTAGAAGAAGCCGTTCTGATAGCCCGGACTCGTCAGTGCGTCCTGGTGAGTGGCGAAGTAATGCCCCAAATCAGGGAAATTTCCGCGCGCTATCTCCGCCAGTCCTACGGCGTTGTAGTAGTATTGCGGACCCGTGACGGGCAGTGCTATATATATAATGTAGTAGATGAAGAACGACGCGAGGATGACAAACGACGCGCGACCGAACTCCCTGTAGCGCCAACCGAAGAAGTAGACGGTGACAATGACTATCATGGGGAAGTAGGACGAGTAGCCCAAGTCCATCAACTCGCTGAACACCGCTCCGCTGAAGTGCTGGCAAAAGAGTAGCGACGGCTGACAACCGAACAGATTCTGTTCGCACTGGGCAAAGATGTGGTCAAGATTGGGAAACATCCGATTGAACTCGTAGGTGTCAGGATACCACCATGAGAGCAGAGCCATCTGCAACGCCACACGGAAAAACAGCGTGAGGCGACAGGGCACGAGCCTATATACAAACCACACGGCGGCGGTCATGACCACCACACGCAACCGTCCCCAGAGCATCGATTCGGGGTTGTGGAGCTTTGTGTAGGTGAAAAGCATGAGCAAAAGCGTCAGCACAAGATAGCCCACCACTACCCACTCTATGGCGAGCAGCCCTTTCTTCGGGCTTTTTTCTATACGGAATATGTCGGTTATAGCGTTCATAATGCAATGAAAATCATACATCAAGGTTCATAAATTATCTCCGTGTGTTGTTTAATATTGGGCGTTTTAAGCCGTTCAATGAGGTAAAAAGACAGATTGGCCTTACAGCCAGCCGTTCTTTTTATACCACTCCACGGCCAGTTTCACGCCGCGCTCCAAGTCGTACTGGGGCTTATAGCCAAGCTCCTCTTGGGCGTTGGAGATGTCGCAACGCCAGTTGCGCTGACAGAGTATGTGGTATTTGTCGTTGTTAAGAGCCGTCACCTTACCCGTGATGCGACCTACATATTCGCCACACCACGTCACCAGTCGCAACACCCACAGCGGTGCTTTTATGCGAACCACCAGCTTTACGCCCAGTTCGCGCTTCAACAGATCGCTGAACGTGCGCGACGAATACACCTTGCCGTCGGTGAGGAAGTATTTGCCGCCCACTTTGCCGTGGTCGCAAGCGAGGAAAACGGCCTGTACCACGTCCTGCACATACACGAAAGTGATGTCCTGACGACGGTAGCCCACGGCAAAATCGCTGTGCCCCTTTATGCTTTGAGCCATAAGGAAGTAGTCGTGCTCGCGCGGACCGTACACTCCTGTGGGGCGCAAGGTGACGCACGGCAGTTCCTTCATGGCGTCCAGTCGCCGCTCGGCCTCAAGCTTACTGCGCCCGTAGGCGGTGTTGGGCTGCGGAGTGTCGTCGGGCGTTATGTCGCCATAGGGCTGCTGCTCGCGCACAGGACCGAACACACTGAGGCTACTGATAAACACAAAGCGACGCAAAGGCATCTTTGCGTCCAGCAGAGCCATAGCCAGATTGGTCGTACCCTCGGTGTTTATGCGGAAAAAGTCGTCGGCATGGAGTGTCTTGGTGACGCCGGCGGCATGCACGACATAGTGGAACTCGTGGCCGCGAAAAGCCTCCACGAGCGACTGTCTGTTGCTGAAATCAAGTTCAATGAAGTTTATGCGCTTGTCGGTGAGCCACTGTCTGCTGCTCGAACGGCGCACTGCCGCCCATACGTTCATGCCTCGCTTGAGTGCCTCTTCCACAATGAAGCTGCCAATGAAGCCCGAAGCTCCCGTGACAAGTATATTTTTACCCGTAAGGTTGTCTGTTTCCATATATATAAGGTGGTTTGCAAAACGTGTAAGTTGTGCAAAGGTACAACATTTGAGCCGCTCCGGCGGCCTAAGCCTTGACAAACTTGGAAAGAGTGGCGACATCTGGTACACATTCGAGTCGCCTGAAACAAAAACAAAAAAAAGAACGCGGTATGAATCACTCACCCCGCGCTCTTTCCTAACGGATGTTGGTATTAATCAGAGTGTAAACACTCAGAACAGTCATTATAACTACCGATACCAACAAGACCGTTGTTCGAAAATCTAATAACATAATCTTTACCTTAAATCTATTAACTACTAACCTAATGAATAACAGTACTTTCATCACGAAAGCACTGCAAAGTTACGGCCTTTGTGTGCGTTAACAAAACATCTCACGCCGTTTTGTGGTTTTTTATGCAGGTTTTTGACTTATGTCAAGGAAGGGAAGAAAAACGAAGAGTGAAGAGAGAAGAGTGAAGAATCACTGCGCCAAGAAAATGAAGAGTGAGGATTAGGAATGAAGAACGACGCGCCTACCATAGCTTCAATCACCCTCTTATCAGCGTTCAGCTTCTGATTTTTTAACGCTCATTTGCTTGGTAGCCAGTGTTTTTATGGCTACCTTTGCATATAGGATACGACAAAAACACAACAGACAACAACGATAACAGAGGATTTCCGCATGACTTTAATGTGGAAATTCTTTCTTTTTTGATGTCTGGCGAACCGATATTTCAATAACAAACTAAACGTAAAATTATGGCTTATATGTCACAAGACGGCTACGACAAGATGGTAGCCGAGTTGAAACGCCTGGAGAGCGTGGAGCGCCCCAAGGCGTCTGCCGCCATAGCCGAGGCTCGCGACAAGGGTGACCTTAGCGAAAACTCGGAGTATGACGCCGCAAAGGAGGCGCAGGCTCATCTCGAAGATAAAATCAACCAGATGAAACTGGCTCTCCAAGAGGCTAAGATAGTGGACACGTCGAGGCTCAGCACCGACTCGGTGCAGATTCTTTGCAAGGTGGAAATGACCAATCTGACCACCAAGACCAAGATGTCTTACACCATCGTGAGCGAGAGTGAGGCCAACCTGCGCGAGGGAAAAATATCCATAAAAACCCCGATTGCACAGGGACTGCTGGGCAAGAAGGTGGGCGAAACGGCTGAGATAACCATTCCGCGCGGCACCATCAAGCTCCGCATAGACAAGATTTCGATAGCATAAACCCACTTGACTCTACCGCGATATGGACATTTTTTCTAAGATAGCAGCCGGAGAGATACCCAGCTACAAGTGCGCCGAGAGCGACAAGTTCTACGCTTTTCTCGACATCAACCCTCTGGTGAAGGGTCACACTCTGGTGATTCCCAGACGTGAAGTGGACTATGTGTTTGACATGGAAGACGACGAACTGGCCGAATACCACGTGTTTGCCAAGAAGGTGGCGTGCGCCATCAAACGTGCATTCCCGTGCATCAAGGTGGGAATGGCAGTGCTCGGACTCGAAGTACCGCACGCTCACATCCACCTCGTGCCGATGAATTCAGAGAAGGACATGCTCTTTTCCAATCCGAAACTGAAGCTCAGCGAGGAGGAATTCCGCGAAATTGCCGACAAGATCTACGGCGAATTCAAGAAGCTATAGGCACAGACGCGCGGCAAAACGCGCACTGAAACATAAACCAAGGCCGGCCATCGGAAATCAAAATCAGTGGATTTCCAATGGCCGGCTTTGGTGTTTATTGATATCGCGTGCCGAATATCCCCTACCCTTACTGCCGATACAGCCCTTGCTGGATGATGGCTTGCGCCACTTTGGGCGGCACGAGAGTGTCGATGGACAAGCCTTGGCGCACCCTGCGGCGCACCTCCGTGCTACTTATGTCCATCAGCGGAGTGTCGGCAAGCGTGGCGTTTGGGGGAAGATGGGCTGCACCCAACGAGGAGTTGGGGCGCGGATATACTATGATGTGGTAGCTATTGGCTATCTCGTCGGCGTTGCGCCAAAGGTCGAAGTGCTCGGCATTGTCGCCGCCGATGAGCAGAATGAAGTCGCGGTCGGGGTAGTCGGCAGACAAGTGTTGCAGAGTGTTCCATGTGAAAGAGGGCTTCGGCAAACGAAACTCGTAGCCACAAGCCTTCATGCGCGGTTCGTCTTCAAGTGCGAGTTGCACCAGTTCGAGCCGTTTTCCATCGTCGAGCAGGTCGCACTGCCGCTTCAGCGGGTTCTGTGGCGACACCATAAACCACACCTCGTCGAGTTTTTCACTCTCCAGCAACCGCCGCGCAATGGCGATATGGCCGTTGTGTATGGGATTGAACGACCCTCCGAACAGTCCTGTGTGAAGCATTGCGGTCGGCTATGTGGCGTGGATGTTTAGGCGATGTGCGTGGATTGATTAGACGATGTGGCGTAGATTGATTAGGCGCCTACAAAGTCTTTCACTATACGGAGAGCCTTTTCAACAGCCTGGTCGAGGTTGTCGTTGACCACAATGCGGTCGAACTTAGGAGCTATGCCCAGTTCAAACTCGGCGCGGGCGAGCCTCTGCTCAATCACCTCCGGTGCATCTGTGCCGCGACTTTCGAGTCTCCGGCGCAGCTCTTCCACCGATGGGGGCTGTATGAACACGCTAAGTGCGCGGTCGCCATAGGCCTCTTTCACACGGCATCCACCGTTAACGTCGATGTCGAGCACCACGTTTTGTCCCTCAGCCAACTGTTTGTCCACCTGCGAGCGCAGCGTTCCGTAGTACCTGTCCTTGTATACCTCCTCGTATTCGAGAAACTCTCCGGCCTCAATCTTGGCGCGAAACTCGTCGGGAGTGACGAAAAAATATTCCACTCCGTTGCGTTCAGTGCCGCGCGGTTGACGGCTTGTGCACGATATGGAGAACGCCAGGCGCAGCTCCTTGTGCTCCATCAACTGACTTATAATGGTGCTTTTGCCCGTTCCGCTCGGTGCGGAGAATATTATCAGCTTTCCTTCCATGTTCTTACTCTCTGTTTTTCCGACAGATTAGAGTGCGTTGAGCACCTGTTCCTTTATCTGTTCCAGTTCGTCCTTCATCTTCACCACGATGTTTTGCATCTCCGCCTGGTTGCTTTTCGAACCCGTGGTGTTGATTTCGCGACCCATTTCCTGGGCAATAAAACCGAGTTTCTTGCCCTGGCCGTGGCCTTCCTCCATTGTCTCGCGGAAGTATTTCAGGTGGTTGGTCAGGCGTTGCTTCTCCTCACTGATGTCCAGTTTCTCGATGTAGTATATCAGTTCCTGCTCCAGACGGTTCTTGTCATACTCCACTTCGGGTATGCTCGCCAGTCCGTCCACTATCCTGGCGCGTATTTTTTCCACTCTTTGCTTCTCGAAGGGTTCAATCTGCGCCAGCAGCGCTTCGATGTTGCTGATCTTTTCCTCAAACTTGCGCTGCAGGGCGGCACCCTCCTGTTTGCGGAACTCCACGAGTTTTTCCACAGCGTCTGCCACAGCCGAGCGCACAGCCTGCCACTCCTCGTCGTCCAGTTCCTCGTGTTCAGTCTTCACCATCACGTCGGGCAGTCGGAGCAGTGTGGCAAACCAGTCCTGCGGTTCGGGCAGTCCGAGGCTGGCCGAAAGGGCTTTTATCTGCTTGGAGTAGTTTTCCACGAGACTGGCGTTGATGGGTGTAGCGTCGGAGTCAGCCGTTTTTTCCACCCATACGCAGAAGTCCACCTTGCCCCTTTCGAGTGTTTTGGCCAGCATCTGCCTCATCTCCATCTCCTTTTCGCGGTATGCCGGAGCCACGCGAGCCGTCAAGTCGAGACTCTTGCTGTTGAGCGACTTCACCTCAACCGTGATTTTCTTTCCTTTGTAGTTTACGACCGATTTGCCGTAACCTGTCATTGACTGTATCATAATCGTGCTTCTTTTGTTCGTTGTCAACCGTCGGCGGTGCTGAAAGCGCATCGCCCACATTATATATAGGTAGTATTCTACCCTTATGCAAAGGTAGTGCAAATGAGCGACAAGAGAGCTTGCTCTCAATTGTCCGAGTGCAGCCTACCTTATGCAAAGGTAGTCTTTTTCGCTTAAATGAGGTTAAAAATACAGACATATTCCTGTCTGTCGTCGACAACCGTGCCACTTTTGACCCATAACTCGGCCACTTACGATGCGTAAATGGCCCAGTTATGCATCGTAAGTGGCCC
>CAVKVO010000150.1:0-6456 GCA_963659575.1 Prevotella sp. CAG:1031 | reverse complement strand
TTTACAATATGGAACAGATGAAAGACATACTCAACCGTGTGCTCAACCACGAGGAACTCACACGCGAGGAGACTAAAGGTATATTGGTGGGCATCACGCGCAGCGAATATTCGCAAGAGCAGATAACGGCTCTGCTCACCGCTCTGCAGATGCGCGGCATAACAGTGGACGAACTGCTGGGGTTCCGCGACGGCATCTTGGAGACGGGAGTGCCTGTGCCGCTCGACTGCGACCGCTACATCGACGTAGTGGGTACTGGCGGCGACCGCAAAAACACGTTCAACATATCCACCACGGCGTGCTTCGTGATAGCCGGAGCGGGATATAAGGTGGCCAAACACGGCAACTACTCAGCCACAAGCACCAGCGGAGCGTCCAACGTGATAGCCAACCACGGCGTGGCTTTCACCGACGATTTGGACCGTCTCAACCGCTCCATCAACGAGTGCGGCATAGTATATCTGCACGCCCAACTCTTTGCCAAGGCCATGAAGTTTGTGGCTCCCATACGCAAGGCTCTGCCCTTCCCCACGTGCTTCAATCTGTTGGGCCCCATCGTGAATCCCTCAAAGCCGCAGTGCCAGTTGCTCGGTGTGGCCAATCTCGACCAGATGCGCCTTTACAGCAATGTTTACCGCCGCATCGGCATAGACTACGCCATCGTGAACAGCATCGACGGATACGACGAAATATCGCTCACGGGTCAGTTTAAGGTGACTACAAACGACTACGAGCGCATATTCAGTCCGCAGGACATCGGTCTGGGCACGGCCAAACCCGAGGAACTCGTGGCTGGAGCCACCGAGGAGGAAGCCAAGCAGATATTCGACAATGTGCTCGGCGGCACAGCCCTTCCGGCACAAAAGGACATCGTGGTGGCCAACGCCGCCTTTGGCATACAGGTGCTCGAAAAGGGCAAGAAACCCATAGAGGAGTGTCTGGCCATAGCGCGCGAGTCGCTCGACAGCGGCAAAGCCTTGGCCACATTCAAGAAGTTTGTGGAAATCAACGCGTAAGACTATATCGCCAAAACGTCGGTCTCAGCGTATGCATTGGGCGATTTGCAGCTGACCGTAGGCAAGCCATGGATTATTTTTTGTAATTTTGCGGCGTAAAAACATAACTCTAACAGAGTTTTATCGCTCATCGTGGCCTCATATAGGCCACCCCAAAAGAAGATTTTTCGCATGAAGAGACAATGTATTATGGCTCTGGCCGTGCTCGCGGCCTCGGCGGCCAACGCCAACCGCTACACGCAGATGCAACCGCTGAAGCTCACCGTAGACAGTATGCCGGCCACGCTCTACGCACAGAGCATCGACCCTATGACCGACCTCGCCGCAACCAAACTCCTGGCCAAGGACGACGTGAAGGACGCTCCGCTGACGGTATACAAACCGGAGATAGACCCGCAGGCAGTATCCACGACCACGGTGCGCCCATATAAGTTTATGGACGACCTGTCGTTCATCGGCGTGCCAATATTCGCCGCCGGTATAATAGCCAAGAGCGAGAAGGCGAGCTTCAGGCAGAACACTGAGGACAAGGATCACGCCAACACCCGACTGCTCACCAATTTCCACACCGAGATAGACAACTACACGCAGTATGTTCCGGCACTGCTCGCGGCTGGTCTCAACTTCTCCGGAGTGGAAGGACGCAGCGACACATGGCGCTTCCTGGCATCCACGGCAATGTCTTACGCCATCATGGCTGGATTTGTCAACTCCATAAAGTACACCGCACAGGAGATGCGCCCCGACGGCAGCACGGCCAACTCGTGGCCTTCGGGTCACACGGCCACGGCCTTTGTCAGCGCAACCATACTCCACAAGGAATACGGACTGACGCGAAGCCCAATCTATTCAGTAGCGGGCTACGCAATGGCCACAGCCACGGGTATCATGCGAGTGCTCAACAACCGCCACTGGGTGAGCGACGTGCTCAGCGGAGCCGGCATCGGTATCATGTCCACGGAGCTGGCCTACGGTTTGAGCGACATCATCTTCAAGGGCAAACACCTGAAGAGAAACGACCTCGACAACACTGCCAACATCATTGAGAACCCCTCGTTCTTCAGCGTGTCGATGGGTATCGGTCTCGGAAGCCGCGACCTGACGTTCTCGGGAAGAGAACTTGACTTAATGCAAATCAACGAAGACGGCACTGAAACCTCGGGCGACGTGGAACTCAAGTTCGGTGCAGCCACAGTGGTAGGCGTTGAGGGAGCTTACTTCTTCAACAAGTATATCGGTGTGGGCGGACGACTGAAGGTGAGAAGCACTCCTATTAAAGGATGGAGCGACATGACCTCAAGGCAAAGGGAAAGAATAGCCAGTACATACGAGGCATACGCTAACTCGGAGCCGAAGATTGACTGGTGGATACCCACACACGACCTGACGATTGAGTCTGACCATATCACGGAGTTCTCGGCCAACGCCGGTGTGTACTTCAACCTCCCGTTGTCAAGCAGATTCGCCCTCGGCAGCAAACTGCTCATTGGACGAAGCATCATACAGGACCTTGACGTGGACGCGCACTTCGCAGGAAACCGACTCATACCAACCTACAACCAACAGAAGGAACCCGTAGCCGTCAAGGGCGAGGCTTACGACATAACATGGGACTACATGACCGTGAGCGGCAACAACACCACTACGTTCGGCACTGGATTGTCGCTGACATACGCCTACAAGTCGAACTTCTCGTGGAAAGTGTTTGTCGACTACGACTTCACGCGCAAGCGATACAACATGGACCTCAACGAGGGTGAATACTTGAGGGTGGCTTTCCCCGAAGACTACCAGAGCATGTGCGACTATTTTGATGGAAGCAATTACATCAACAACAACGGTTCAAACCTGAGGTCAACCATAAAGAAGACCATGAACAACTTTGTCATCGGCGGCGCATTCTGCGTGTCGTTCTGATGCGAAGGTGCGGGTTTGGGCAAAAAGAAGAAAACGAAACAGATGAAAGACGTACTTGACGAGATAGTGGCGTGGAAGCGCGTGGAGGTGGCAGAGGCAAAGGCCCGGCTCACCGAAAGGGACATCCACGCACAGGTGGAACGCTTGTTGGGCGGCGAAGTGCCGTCGATGGCCAAGGCCATAAGGCAGTCGGCCACGGGCATCATAGCCGAATTTAAGCGCAAGTCGCCGTCGAAGGGATGGATAAAGGAGGACGGACGCGCCGACATCATACCCCTCAGCTATCAAAACAACGGTGCTGCGGCCATAAGCATACTGACCGACGAGAAGTATTTTGGCGGCAAAGACGAGTTTATCGCCACTGCGCGCCAAAGCGGAGTGACCATCCCCGTGCTCTACAAGAACTTCGTAATCGACGAGTACCAACTGTTTCAGGCGCGGCTCTGCGGTGCTTCGGCGGTGCTGCTGATAGCCGCTTGTCTCACCAAGCAGGAGTACCGCCAACTGTTGCGCACTGCTCACGAACTGCAACTGGAGGTGCTGCTTGAGACTCACAGTGAGCCGGAAGTGGAATATGCCGACTTTGAGCCAGACCTCTGCGGCGTTAACAACCGCAACCTTGGCACATTCATCACCGACGTCAGCAACTCCATGCGCCTTGCCGCCCTGCTTCCGCAAGGCATAATGAGGATTAGCGAGAGCGGCATATCCAATCCGCAAACGATATGCGACCTGCGAAAGGCCGGCTACAACGGTTTCCTCATCGGCGAGAACTTCATGAAGACCGACAATCCCGGCCAATCGCTGCGCAGTTTCATCCAAGAGATTGGGCAGTGCCAGTAAGGTAGCGACGGGTTACACCTTATATTATATATAGGGCGATACCTTTATTATATAGGGCAACACCGTATTACATAGAACTACACCTTTATTATATACAGACAAAAGACGCTTGAAGAACATGATTATAAAGGTATGCGGCATGAGAGACGGCGGCAACATAAGCGAAGCAATAGCCGCCGGAGCCAACTGGATAGGCATGATATTCTGGCCAAAGTCGCCGAGATATGTGCAGATGGTGCCGTCGCTGACTGGCACAATGCCCGACTACGCCAGCGAAAACAGTTTGCCCGACGCCAAGAACGGTGCCAAGGGCATTGGCGAAACCAAGTTTGTCGGGGTGTTTGTCAACGACTCAGCGCAAAACATCATAACGCGTGTGGTGAACTTCAAGCTCGATTTTGTACAGTTGCACGGCGACGAAAGCCCGACATTCATACGCAACGTGAGGTCTACGATAGTCGGTGGCATCAACCCAAACATCAAGTTCATCAAGGCCATAAGCGTGGAAAACGCCGATGACTTCGGCAAATGCGACAAGTATGAAGGTGTTGTGGACTATTTTCTCTTTGACACAAAATGCGCTGGACGCGGCGGTTCGGGACAGCACTTCGACTGGTCGCTGCTCGAAAACTACCGTGGCAGCACTCCTTTCCTGCTCAGTGGCGGCATAGGAGTGGACGATGCCGACGACTTGAAGAGCCTCAACTTGCCGCAGATGGTAGGCATTGACATCAACTCACGCTTTGAAACAGAGCCGGGAGTGAAGGACATTGACAAGATAAAGACATTCATCAACAATATGAAAGGACGGATATGAACAAGATAAACAAACTTTTTGAGCAGAGCAAAGACCGCAAACTGCTATCGTTGTACTTCTGTGCAGGATGCCCAACACTGGAAGGCACAGCCGACGTGATAAAGACTTTGGAACGCCGTGGCATTGATATGGTTGAAGTGGGCATACCTTTCAGCGACCCTATGGCCGACGGTCCCGTGATACAGGACGCCGCCACGAAGTCACTGAAAAACGGCATGACATTAAAAAAGCTGTTCGCACAGTTGGCAGAAATCAAGGACGAAGTGTCCATGCCCCTTGTGCTTATGGGCTATCTCAACCCCATCATGCAGTATGGCATTGAGGAGTTTTGCCGCAGTTGCAGTGAGTGCGGAGTGTCTGGAGTAATCATTCCCGACCTGCCTTTCAACGACTATCTGAACGACATCAAACCAGTGGCCGACCGCTACGACCTGCGTGTCATCATGCTGATTACGCCCGAAACGAGCGAAGAGCGCATCCGTTTCATCGACGACCACACCGACGGCTTTATATATATGGTGTCGTCAGCCGCCACAACTGGTGCGCAGAAGAGCTTCGACGAGGCCAAGCAGGAATACTTCCAGCGCATAAACGCCATGAATCTGCGCAACCCGCGCATGATAGGTTTCGGCATCTCCAACAAGCAAACGCTCGAAACGTCGCAGCAAAACGCCGCCGGAGCCATCATAGGCAGCAAGTTTGTGACGCTGCTCAACGAAAGCGCCAATGCCGACGAGGCGTTGGACAAACTCTTCGAGGCACTGAAGCAATAGTGCGCAAGCTAAGCTGCAAACGTTTTACACAATAGGAATACCAATCAAAACGCTATGCCTTAAACCACACATAATCAGGCACTTGACAATAATTCATACATTTAAAACAATTAATCCTATATGTGTAAATCGAATAATTCTATCTTTGCCACCGTAAAAACACGCACTCCCAACACAAGGAGACATCGAGGCTAAGATATTTTACCATAGAATCGATATATAATAGTAGTAGAGAATTATTCATTAAGATTAATGATGATCCCCTCATTGTTTAGTAGTAGAATCTCATCAGGCCGCCTCTGCGAAGATCCGGCCTGATTTTTTGAAAAGCCGCATACACGCCAGTTGCACACAAGGACGGCAACATGGAATGTAGATTTTGACGACACATAGAAACCGCTATAAATAAAAACAAAACCACTTATAAACAACATGAAAAGTTTACGCTTACTGCTCCTGTGCCTGTTGTTCCCAGCTTTGGCCATGGCCGACGGATGGGACACGCAGTACAAGCAAATAGAGAAAAGCATCAGACTGCCCAAGCTGTCTGACAAGGTTTTCAACATTACGAAGTATGGCGCAAGCCCCAAAGCCACGGCTGCGGCAAACCAAAAAGCCATAAACAAGGCCATCAACGCATGCTCAAAGGCTGGCGGCGGCAAGGTTGTGGTGCCAGCGGGTACATACAACACTGGCGCAATCACCCTGAAAAGCAAGGTGAACCTCATGGTGGAAAAGGGAGCCACGCTCCTTTTCGCATTTGAGCCTGAGCTTTATCCAGTAGTGCCGACCCGCTGGGAAGGCCTTGACTGCTGGAACATATCCCCCTGCATATACGCCTATAAGCAAGACGACATAGCCATAACAGGCGAAGGCGTGATTGATGGCGGCGGCACCAACGAGACGTGGTGGAAATGGTGCGGAGCACCGCGCTACGGATGGCGCAACGGCATGATAGGCCAGAACATGGGCAGCCGCGCAAAATTGCTCAAGCAAGCCGAGGACGGCGTGGACATGAACGAACGTCGTTTCGGCCCGAAAGACGGACTGCGCCCGCAGCTCATCAATCTCAATCAGTGCGACGGCATAC
>CAVKVO010000149.1:0-6487 GCA_963659575.1 Prevotella sp. CAG:1031 | reverse complement strand
CGACGACATGCTCGCCCACATAGCCAAGCCGGGCATACAGCTGTTGCCCAACACATCCGGTACGCGCAACGCCGAAGAGGCAGTGTTCGCAGCCAAGATGGCTCGCGAGGCTTTCGGCACAAGTTGGCTCAAGTTGGAGATACATCCAGACCCGCGCTATCTGTTGCCCGACCCGATAGAGACGCTCAAGGCTACAGAGGCGTTGGTGAAGGAAGGTTTCACCGTGTTGCCATACTGCCAGGCTGACCCAGTGTTGTGCAAACGACTGGCTGAGGCCGGAGCAGCAACGGTGATGCCGCTGGCCGCTCCCATAGGAACAAACATGGGACTGCGCACACGTGACTTCCTCAGTATAATAATAGATGAGGCTTCGGTGCCTGTGGTTGTTGATGCAGGTATCGGTGCTCCGAGCGACGCTGCCGCTGCAATGGAGATGGGAGCATCGGCAGTGCTCGTGAACACTGCCATATCTGTGGCCGGCGATCCCGTTGCTATGGCAAAGGCGTTCAAGAAAGCAGTTGAGGCCGGACGTGAGGCTTACGAGGCCGGACTTCCTTCGCAGTCGGCCAACCTTGAGGCAGAGGCAAGTTCACCACTGACAGCATTTCTGAACTAAGTAAAGCACACAGGCAAATTCAGAACTAACAAAAGCTCACAGGCAAATGAAAGTGAAGATAAACAACACGCTCACCGACACACAGGCTGCCACAGTGGCCGAGTTGGCCGCGGAACAAGAGTTGCCCGAAAAGGGAGTGGCCGTGGCGGTGAACAACGACATGGTGCCGCGCACGGAGTGGAGCACACGCAAGTTGTGCGAAGGTGACGACATCGTTATACTGAAAGCCTTTTGCGGAGGATAGTCTTCAAAGTAAAAGGCATATATTATAAGAAAGGAAAGAAATGTTTGCAGACGAAATAAGAAAGATAGACTGGAACGAAACTACAGCCAAGATAATGGCCAAGACCGATGCCGACGTGCGTCGCGCTTTGGCCAAGAGCCACTGCGACGTTGACGACTTCATGGCAATGGTGTCGCCGGCAGCGGAGAAGTATCTGGAGCCAATGGCACGGCTCAGCAGGATGTACACACGGGAGAAGTTTGGCAAAACCATCAACATGTTCATCCCGATTTACATAACCAACTCGTGTGCCAACTCGTGCGTGTACTGCGGTTTCCACGTGCAGAACAAGATGGCGCGCACCATTCTCACCGAAGACGAAATCGTGAGAGAGTATGAGGCTATAAAGAAGCTCGCGCCGTTTGACAACCTGCTCGTGCTCACAGGCGAGAATCCAGCAAAGGCTGGTGTGAAGTACATCGCACGTGCGCTCGACCTGGCCAAGCCCTACTTCAACAACTTGCAGATAGAGGTGATGCCGCTGGCCACGGAAGACTATGCCGAACTGCGCCACCACGGTCTCAACGGAGTAATCTGTTTTCAGGAGACCTACAACGAGGCTCGCTACAAGGTGTATCATCCGCGCGGACCGAAGTCAAACTACGAGTGGCGCCTCAACGGTTACGACCGTATGGGCTTGGCCGGCGTGCACAAGATAGGCATGGGCGCACTCATCGGTCTTGAAGACTGGCGAACCGAGGTGGTTATGATGGCTTACCACTTGCGCTATCTGGAGAAGACATACTGGCGCACACAGTACAGTGTGAACTTCCCCCGTATGCGTAAGGCAGAGAACGGCGGTTTCCAACCCAACGTGGAGATGAGCGACAGAGAACTGGCACAGGTTACCTTCGCCATGCGCATCTTCGACCACGACGTAGACATATCCTATTCTACACGTGAGACGGCAGAGGTGCGCAACAACATGGCCACGCTCGGCGTGACAACCATGAGCGCCGAGAGCCACACCGACCCGGGAGGCTACTGCTGCTATCCCAACGCCTTGGCACAGTTTGACGTGAGCGACGAGCGCACTGCCAAGCAAGTGGAGGCCGACCTGAAGCGCATAGGTATGGAACCTGTGTGGAAAAACTGGGACGCTTGTTTCGATAAACTGACTCAAACGGCTTGAAAAGAAACTGACTCAGATTGTCTAAGAACACGTTGAAGAAACGGTCTGCACTGTCCGCAGGGAACGTGCAGACCGATAACCTTGACCGCACAACAGACATGAAGCGATATCCAACAGCACTCACCATTGCCGGCAGCGACAGCTGCGGAGGGGCTGGCATCCAGGCAGACATCAAGACGATGTCGGCTCTGGGATGTTACGCCGCGTCGGCCATAACGGCCATAACGGCGCAGAACACTCTCGGCGTGGAGGCGATAGAAGCCGTGAGTCCGGAGGTGGTGGCAGCACAGATAAGGGCGGTGATGGACGATATACATCCCGTGGCCGCCAAGATTGGAATGGTGAACGACCGCGATACGATAAAGGCCATTGCAGCCACGCTCGGCAAGTATGCCATTGGAAACCTTGTGGTAGACCCGGTGATGGTGTCAACGAGCGGTTCACGTCTGATGCAGCCCGACGCGACGGAAACGTTCTGCAAGGAACTGATGCCGATGTGTACGCTACTTACTCCCAACCTGCCCGAGGCGGAAGTGCTGTCGGGTATATATATATATAATGTGGACGACTGCGACAAAGCGGCGCGGATTATTGCGCAAGGGTGCGGCGGATATGTGCTCATAAAGGGTGGCCACGCCGACAGCGGCGACAAGAAGCAGGACAGGCTGTATGACAAAGACGGACTGCTGGTCAGTACGTTTGCGGCCAAGACCGTGGACACACGCAACACCCACGGCACGGGATGCACTCTGTCGGCGGCCATAACGGCACTGCTGGCTCGCGGACTGTCCATGCCGGAGGCCATCAGCGGGGCCAAGGACTATGTGTCGGCGGCAATTGCAGCCGGGGCAGACGTGAACATCGGACAGGGACACGGGCCGGTGAACCATTTCTTCAATCCGTGCAAACTGATACCAACGGACAACGAACAAGCATGAAACAGATACAATTCATAACCCATAGCAACGACCGTTACGGCTATGTTGACGGCGCACGCATGGCTCTTGAGGGCGGATGCAAATGGATTCAACTGCGCATGAAAGGGGCTTCCGACGAGGAAGTGGAGGAAGCTGCGGCGCAGATACAGCCGTTGTGCCGCGAGCACGAAGCCGTATTTCTGCTGGACGACCGCGTGGAACTGGCAAAGAAACTGAAGGCTGACGGTGTACATTTGGGCAAAAACGATATGCCCGTAAGCGAGGCACGCGCACTGCTCGGCGAGGAATTTATCATCGGCGGCACTGCCAACACGTTTGAGGACATCGAGCGGTTGGCAAGCCAAGGCGCAGACTACATAGGTTGCGGTCCGTTTCGCTTCACGACCACCAAGGAGAAGTTGGCCCCCGTGCTGGGACTTGAAGGCTACCGCCGTATAGTGGCGCAGATGGAAGAGCACGGAACAGCGCTGCCCATTGTGGCCATAGGCGGAATAACCTTCGACGACATTCCCGCCATCATGCAGACCGGAGTGGACGGCATTGCCATAAGCGGTGCCATTCTCAACGCCGACAATCCGGTGGAGGAAATGAAGCGCATGCTTGACGCCTAAAAGCGCATGCTTAATTCTTAAAAACGTAATGCTTAACGCTTAAAAGCATGATGCTTAACGCCTAAAAGCGCATGCTTAACGCTTAAAAAACTAACAAATAGCGCTAAGAGCATAATGCTTAATGACTGAAAGACGAACTTAAAACATTTATACACGACTATGAACAACAACATCAAGATTACATACCCCTCTTCCGAAAAGGTTTACATGGAGGGAAAACTGTATCCGGAACTGCGTGTGGGTATGCGCAAGGTGCGCCTTACGCCGTCGGTGAGCATAGAGAACGGCAAGAAAGTGATGGAGGACAATGCCCCGGTGTACATCTACGACACCAGCGGTCCATACAGCGACCCCAACGTGGAGATTGACCTGAGCAAGGGACTGCCAAAGCTGCGCCAGCCGTGGATTGACGGTCGCGGCAAGGGGGAAACGCAGATGGCGTTGGCCAAGCGCGGCGTTGTCACACAGGAAATGGAGTATGTGGCCATACGCGAGAACATGAACTGCGCCGAACTGGGCATTGAAACCCGCATAACGCCGGAGTTCGTTCGCGATGAGGTGGCTGCCGGTCGCGCAGTGATACCTGCCAACATCAACCATCCCGAGAGCGAACCGATGATTATCGGTACGAACTTCCTCGTGAAGATTAACACCAACATCGGCAACTCTGCCACCACGTCGGGCATAGACGAGGAGGTGGAGAAGGCAGTGTGGAGCTGCAAGTGGGGCGGCGACACGCTCATGGACCTGTCTACGGGAAAGAATATCCACGAAACCCGCGAATGGATACTCCGCAACTGCCCTGTACCGGTGGGCACGGTGCCCATGTATCAGGCTTTTGAAAAGGTGAACGGCAAGGCCGAAGCTCTCACTTGGGAGATCTTTCGCGATACACTCATTGAGCAGTGCGAGCAGGGCGTTGACTACTTCACGATACACTGCGGCATACGCTTGAAGAACGTTCCTCTGTCGCAAGGCCGACTTACGGGTATGGTAAGCCGCGGCGGCAGCATCATATCCAAGTGGTGTATGGTGCACAAGAAGGAGAGTTTCCTCTACGAACACTTCGACGACATCTGCGACATCTGCGCAAAATATGACGTGGCGATATCACTTGGCGACGGTTTGCGCCCCGGTTCCACTCACGATGCCAACGATGCGGCGCAGTTTGCCGAGCTCGACACCATGGGCGAACTCGTTGAGAGAGCGTGGGAGAAGAATGTGCAGGCATTCATCGAAGGCCCGGGTCACGTGCCGATGCACAAGATTAAGGCCAACATGGAGCGCCAGATAGACAAGTGCCACGGTGCTCCGTTCTACACTCTTGGTCCGCTCGTGACCGACATTGCTCCCGGATATGACCACATAACCAGTGCCATCGGTGCTGCAATGATTGGCTGGTATGGCACTGCCATGCTCTGCTACGTCACTCCCAAGGAACATCTCGCACTGCCCGACAAGGACGACGTGCGCACAGGTGTGGTGACATACAAGATAGCAGCCCACGCAGCCGACTTGGCTAAGGGACACCCCGGAGCCACCATCCGCGACAACGCTCTGAGCAAGGCGCGCTACGAGTTCCGCTGGAAAGACCAGTTCAATCTTGCGCTTGACCCCGAGCGTGCTCTCGAATACTACAAGACAAGCAACAAGACCGAGGGCGAGTTCTGCACCATGTGCGGTCCTAACTTCTGCGCAGCGCGCATAAGCCACTCGCTCAAAGACTGCGACAAGTAAGTCTTCGGCGTATGAATAAATAAAAATGTAAGAATAAGCTGGTGTGATTAGCCATATCATGCCAGCTTATTCTTTTTCTGCCAACAAAGAACCTGTTTTCCAATGAAATTCATCGTAATCACCGAGCCAGAGTTTCTGCCCAACGAAGCGGAGCTGATAGAGAGACTGTTCGACGCCGGACTTGACACTTTGCACTTGCGCAAACCCGACTCCAAAGCCGAAGACTGTGCCGCTCTGCTCAGCAAACTGCCCGACACGGTGTGCCGACGCATCGTTATCCACGACCATTTCGGCCTCTGCGCTGACTACGGCCTGCAGGGAGTGCACCTTAACCGTCGCAATCCGCAACCTCCGGCCATGCGAAAAGGCATCACCGTGTCGGCTTCGTGCCACAGTATCGCCGAGGCTGCAAGCCGAAAACCCATGCTTGACTATTTGACGCTAAGCCCGATATTCAATAGCATCTCAAAACAGGGCTACTGCGCGGCCTACACCGACGACCAACTCGCTGAGGCTGCCAGTGGCGGCATTGTAGATAGCAGCGTCATAGCTCTCGGCGGCGTTACCTTAGACCGCATAGCCCAACTGCGACAGTGGCACTTCGGCGGAGCCGCCTTTCTCGGCGACGTGTGGAACAAAGCCGCCATCGCCACCCAATTTGATGCCTACGCCAGGCAGCTGAGGCAGGAACTTGACCGCTGATTATGCCCTTTTGGGCATCCCCAAAAGCCTTTTTTTGACCTTCGATAATGCCTTTTTCGGGGCATGAACAGCCCTCTCTTGGGAAAGGGTGTGAAAATTGTAAGTAAAACCAATGTTTTTGCTTACAGAATCTCCCGTAGTGAGCGATAATAAATGATACTGTAAGCAAAAATATACGTTATAGTTTCGGACTGTAAACAGCCTCTCTACGATCGTAGAGTGGCACTTTATGATCGTAGAGTGGCACTTTACGAACGTAGAGAGGCTCTTTACGAGTCGTAAATGCCATCGCTATTTTCGTAAACGCCATAGCTGCTTTCGTAAGGGTGTATTTTGCGAAAGCAGCTATGGCGTTTGTGCCTCTCAAACGGCCTGTTTTGGGGTCCTAAATGTTGTCGGCGCAGAAGTGGTAGTAGTCTTTCAGAACTTGGGTGTCCGTTTCAGCGTCTGTAACCACCTCAAGGAGCA
>CAVKVO010000148.1:0-6503 GCA_963659575.1 Prevotella sp. CAG:1031 | reverse complement strand
GCCGTTCCGTGTTCAAGACATGATACTCCAGAAACTTTCAATAATAAACTACCGAAACATCACGGGCGCAGAACTCTCGCTGTCGCCCAAGATGAACTGCTTCATCGGGCGCAACGGGGCCGGAAAGACCAATGTGCTCGACGCCGTATATTACCTCTCCTTCTGCCGCAGCGCAAGCAATCCGGTGGATTCGCAGGTGATAAGACACGACCAGGAGTTCTTCGTGCTCGACGGTTCCTACCGTACCGACTCCGGAGACGACCTGGACATATATTGCGGCATGAAGCGCGGCTCGAAGAAGAGTTTCAAGAAGAACAAAAAGGAGTACAGACGGCTGTCGGAACACATAGGCATGATACCCCTGGTGCTGGTTTCGCCGGGCGATACGATGCTGATAAGCGGACAGAGCGAGGAGCGCCGCAGGCTGATGGACATGGTTGTGTCGCAATACGACCACAGTTACATCGAAGCACTGTCGAGATACAACAAAGCACTGCAGCAGAGAAACGCACTGCTGCGCGCAGAGGCTGAGCCGGACGCCACATTGATGGACGTGCTTGAGGAACAAATGGCTGCCAACGGGGAACTTGTATACGCCAAACGCAGGGATTTTGTGGCGGAACTCACTCCGCTGTTTCAGAAGTTCTACGACTACATTTCGGAAGGGCGCGAGACAGTGGGACTGGACTATGTGTCGCACTGCCAACGGGGCCCACTGCTCGACGTGATACGCCGCGACAGGTTTAAGGACCGCGCCGTTGGCTATTCGCTCCACGGCATCCACCGCGACGATTTGGAGTTCACTCTTGGCGGCCACGCCATGAAGCGCGAGGGCAGTCAGGGGCAGAACAAGACCTATGTTGTGGCTCTGAAACTGGCGCAGTTTGACTTTCTCAAGCGTTCTGCCGCCCATGCGGTGCCGATACTGCTGCTCGACGACATTTTCGACAAGCTCGACGCACGGCGTGTGGAGCAGATAGTGAGGCTCGTTTCGGGCGACGGTTTCGGACAGATACTCATTACCGACACCAACCGCGACCATCTGGACAGCATACTGCACGGCTGTTCATTCGACTACAGGATTTTTGAAGTGGAAAAGGGCGAAATAACCGAAAGAGAATGTTCAGACGTGAAGTGAAAAGCGTGGCCGAGCTGCTGCTGAGCAACCTCCGGCGACAGGGACTTGAGACTCCGCTGCTGCAAAAGCGGCTCGTGGAGTCGTGGCCGACCGTGGTTGGCAGTGTGATTAGCCGCTATACCATTAATATATATATACGCAACCAGACGCTTTTCGTTCATTTATCAAGTCCAGCCCTGCGCGCCGACCTCAGTATGCGCCGCAAGGAAATGGTGGATAAGCTTAACGCCGCCGTGGGTAGCCGAGTTATAGTTGATATAAGGTTCAGTTGAGAGAGGTATACTGCATTGTTGCCATTTATATTTAGTGCGATTGGCAACGGTATACCGTTCAGTTGATATAGAAAAAGGTCTTAGCAGACAATCTCGTTCATGGGGATGTCGGTGGCATCCGTAGGAATGGCTTCCACAAGTTGGAAGCTGAAGCATACACCTATCTTATATATATTGGGCAACTGCGCCAACAAGCGGTCGTAGTAGCCCTTTCCGCGTCCGAGACGATGGCACTCGCGGTCGAAAGCCATGCCCGGCACGATGGCCAAGTCTATGCTTTGGTAGTCGGAAAACACCTCTCCAGTAGGCTCCATTATGCCGAAAGCACCTGCGGAAAGGCAGTCGGCACCCGTGTACAGGCGCAGTTCCATGCTGGTGTCGCCCGTTACCTTGGGCAGAAGCAGTCTTTTGTCTCGCAAAACGTCGAGCATGGGACTTACATCCACCTCGTCGGGCAACGGAGAGTAAAGAAGTATGGTGTGTGAGTTGCGCACTTGCGGATGTGCAAGCAGCTTTTCAACAATCTCAAGCGACATCTCCGCGAGCTGAGTCTTGGAGTATTGTCGCTTGAGAGTGCGTATTGCGCGGCGCAGTTCGGGTTTAAGCATGACGGAACTTATTGTTTCGTATGCCCTGTGCGCCACCTTTATTATATATATAGCCGTTTGCGGTGCGTTTGTCCTTGCCTTTCGCCTCGTTAGCGGGCTTCTTGGGAAACGCAGTGCCGTCGCGGAACACCTTGAGCGCAGCCTTTATCACCGGATCGTCCTGGTTTAGGTATTCCGTCCAGGCCTCATCGTCGAGCAAGTTGTATATTATCCGGCTGTTGATGTAGCGTTCAAGCAGCTTGTGCGACTTCTTTATCATCAGATTCCGCCTGCGCAGTCCGTTTTTCTCGGCATACGACGCAAACTTTTCCACCGTGTTCAGCTTCACAAGTTGCGCTGCCAGCGGCTCCATCTCCTTGTATTCGGAGAGTTTCTGGCGGTTGTCGTCGGTGTAAGTGTAGGCAAACTGGAGTATAAGTCCCGTCATGCTGGCCTCCTTGAAGTAGGATGTCATGTCCAGAGTGTCCTCCGGCACGAATATGTCGGGCGTTATGCCACCGCCACCGTACACCATGCGCCCCATAACCGTGTGGTAGGCTGCGCCAGAGTGCTTGATGCTGTCCTGCGAGAAGTATTCTCCGTGCTGGTAACGGTCGATTAAGTCGTCCTCATAGCTCTTGTCGTTGCCGCCAGTGTACGGCTTCTGAATGCAACGACCCGAGGGAGAGTAGTAGCGAGCCACAGTTAGGCGCACCATTGAACCGTCGTTGAACGCTATGGGCTGCTGTACGAGTCCCTTACCGAACGAACGGCGACCGATAATCGTGCCTCTGTCGTTGTCCTGTATGGCTCCGGCGAAAATTTCTGAGGCAGATGCCGACCCTTCGTCAATGAGTACCACGAGCGGAATGTCCTGATAGCTGCCGCGACCGTCGCTGCGGTAGTCCTGGCGCGGCGAGTGGCGACCCTGGGTGTACACGATGAGCCTGTCCTTAGGCAGAAACTCGTTGGCCATCTGCACCGCCGCCACGAGATAACCGCCCGTGTTGCCGCGCAAATCTATCACGAGATTGCTCACGTTCTCCTGCGACAGCTTGGCCAAAGCGATGAGTAGCTCCGGATAAGTGTTCTCCCCGAAGTTCTTAATCCTTATGTATCCGGTGGAATTGTCGAGCATATACGTGGCCAGTATGCTCTTTTGCGGAATGTCGCCGCGCGTCACAGTGACGTAGATGGGCTTCTTGCCACCGTAGCGCAGCACTCCGAGCTTCACCTTAGTGTCCTTTGGACCTTTCAAACGGCGCATTGCCTCCTCGTTGGTCACCTCTTTGCCAACGAAAGGTTTGCCGTCCACGCTCACAATCTTGTCGCCTGCCTTTATTCCGGCGCGCGCTGCCGGGCCGTTCTTAATCACATTCTGCACGTGAATGGTGTCCTGGCGTATGGTAAACTCGATGCCCACGCCGGAGAACGAACCCTTCAGGTCGTCGTTGGCGGCCTGCACGTCCTTGGCACTGATATACACAGAGTGCGGATCCAGCTCTGCCAGTATCTGCGGCATGGCCTTTTCCACCAGGTCGTTGACGTTCACAGTGTCAACATACTGGTCGTCTATCATGTGCAGAAGGTTGTTCAGCTTGTTGCTACTTGAGTTTATAATGCTCAAACGGTTGCCGGAAAAATGGTTGGCGAAGAAGGTTCCGATCATTATTCCCACCACTACCGCTACCGACATGAGCAGCGGCATGTAGTGATTTGGCTTGTTTTGCTTCATTGTTCGTCAGGGTTAAGGTATAGTACTTCTATGTTGGCTCTCCGGAGCAGTTCTATTCCGTCCTCCAGTCTGTATTTCTCGCCGTAGACAACGCGCTTTATCCCGGCCTGAATTATCAGTTTGGCGCACTCAATGCACGGAGATGCCGTCACGTAGAGCGTCGCTCCGTCGCTGTTGTTGGAGCTTCTCGCCAGTTTGGTGATGGCGTTGGCCTCAGCGTGAAGCACGTATGGCTTGGTCAAGTTGCTGTCGTCTTCGCATATATTCTCGAATCCGCTCGGCGTACCGTTGTATCCGTCGCTGATAATCATCTTGTCCTTGACCACCAGTGCGCCCACTTTGCGCCTTTGGCAGTAGCTGTTTTCCGCCCAAATGCGCGCCATGCGCAGATAGCGGAGGTCGAGTTTGTGCAGTTTAGTGTCGTCTGTCATAAAGCTGAATGTTGCCGTTGTTGACTTTGCCTGTGGCGTTCTGCCGTAGTTATTAGGCCTTTTCGTTTGCAGATTTGGCCTTTCTGTTTCGTTTACTTGGCCTTGCTCTTGCTCGTCTTTGCCTTGCTTGCGCTGCGTTTTATGCCGTCGCGCTTGAGCAGAGCGTCTATTGTCGGGTCGCCACCGCGGAAGTTGCGGTACAAAACCATAGGGTGTTCGGTGCCTCCGCGCGACAGTATCTCGTTGCGGAAGCGCTGTGCAGTGGCGCAGTCGAACAGTCCGTGCTTCTTGAACACGCTGAATGCGTCGGCATCGAGCACCTCTGCCCACTTGTAACTGTAGTATCCGGCGGCGTAACCTCCCGACATGATGTGGCTAAACTGAACAGTCATGCACGTGTCGGGCAGCTGTTCGGTGACCATAGCCTTCTTCCACGCCTGCTTTTCAAAGGCAATGAGGTCGCCATCGAACGGTTCTTTCATGGTGTAGTAGGCCATATCGAGCAGTCCGAAGCTCACTTGCCTCATGCAACCATAGGCAGCCATGAAGTTGCGGCTCTTGGTTATGCGTGCTATCAGTTCGTCGGGGATGGGTTCACCCGTCTTGTAGTGGAACGCAAACGTGCGGAGAAACTCCTTTTCCACGCCATAGTTCTCCATGAACTGCGACGGAAGTTCCACAAAATCCCACAACACGTTGGTGCCGCTGAGGCTTTCGAAGCGCGTGTTGGCAAACATTCCGTGGAGCGAGTGGCCAAACTCGTGGAGGAAAGTCTCCACCTCGCCGAGCGTAAGCAGTGCAGGTTTTTCTTCCGTGGGCTTGGTTAGGTTCATCACAACGCTCACGTGCGGACGCACATTCTCGCCGTTGCGGTCAATCCACTGCCCCTGATACTGCGTCATCCATGCGCCTCCCTGTTTGCCTTTGCGCGGATGGAAGTCGGCATAGAACACAGCGAGGTATGAACCGTCGGCGTCAAACACCTCGTAAGCCTTCACGTCGGGATGGTAAACAGGTATGTCCTTGTTTTCCTTGAACGTGATTCCATACAACCGGTTGGCCAGTCCGAACACGCCTTTGATTACGTTGCTCAGTTCAAAGTACGGACGGAGCATCTCAGAGTCGAGGTTGTACTTGGCCAACTGCAACTTGTGGGAGTAGAAACTGAAGTCCCACGGCATCACAGTGAAGTCCTTGCCTTCCGTCTTGCGTGCCGTTTCGTTGATTTTCTCCACCTCTTTCAGTGCCGCGGGCTTGTATGCGTCAACGAGACTGTTCAACAAACCATACACATTGCGGCTGTTTCCTGCCATGCGACGCTTGAGCACGTGGTCGGCATAGGTCTTGCTGCCCAGCAACTGCGCTATCTCCCTGCGCAGATTGATGATTCTTTTGCAGATATCAATGTTGTTTTCAGGGTTGTCGTGCGTACATTCGGTGTTCTTGGCCATATACATACGCTTGCGCAATTCCCTCTTGGCCGAATAGGTCATAAAGGGAGAGTAGCTCGGGAAGTCGAGTGTGAACACCCAACCCTGCTTGTTCTGCTCCTTAGCCGTGTGTGCGGCAGCCTCGATGGCCGTGTCGGGCAGTCCCTCAAGGTCACTTTCGTCGGTGATGTCGAGCGTAAACGCCTTGTTCTCCTTGAGTAGGTTCTGCGAAAACTGCAACGACAGCATGCCGGCTTCCTCCGTGAGTTTGCGCAACCGCTCCTTGCCCTCGTCGTCGAGCAAGGCTCCACTGCGCACAAAGCCGTCGTAGCAGTCGTCGAGCAACTTCTTCTCCTCGGGAGTGAGTTTGCGGTGATGACTGTGTACGGCCTTTATGCGCTCAAACAACTGCTTGTTGAGCCGCACATCGTTGGCATGCTTGGTCAGTATGGGCTGCATCTTCTGCGCCAGAGCGTCCATCTCGTCGTTGGTCTCTGCACTCAGAAGATTGAAAAACACGGTAGACACCTTTGAGAGCAAGTCGTAGTAGCCCTCATGGTCCTCGTCCTGATTGATTATCGTGTTGTCGAAAGTGGGTTTGTCGGGGTTGTTGACAATCTTTGCTATCTGTTCGTCGTCGCGTCTGATGCCTTCAATGAAAGCCTCCTCATAGTCTTCGAGTTGTATGCGGTCGAACGGCACCGTCGAGTGCGGTGTTTTGTATTCCTCAAAAAACGGGTTCTTTCTCTCAGTTGTGCCCGTTGCGTTATTTTGGTCTGCCATATATCTGTTTAGGGTTTTGTATTTCGCACTTATACATTAGGTACAGGCGCGTGTGATATAGGTGTGCAAAGTTAACAAAAACGCATGACCTCCACCAAATTAAAACAGATAAATGATGTTATTTTAG
>CAVKVO010000147.1:0-6504 GCA_963659575.1 Prevotella sp. CAG:1031 | reverse complement strand
AGGAGTTCAACAACACGCTGCACCCCAACCAGAAGAAATACCCCGGCATGACGCGCTGGCAGGTGCTCGAGGCCAACATGAACCCCACGCTTCAGAAGATGGACAAATCTGTTTGGGCGCGCTTCATCGGCGAGCACACCGAGACATCGATCAGGAGAAACTCCTACTGCCGGGTGGCGTACAAGGACTGGTGGCTGAGCAAGACCGAGGTGATGGAGCGTCTGGAGCCGAACAACTACAAGGTGGACGCCTACTGGCTGACCGATGATGACGGCACGGTGACCGACGTGTACATCTTTCAGAACGACCGCCTGATAGACAAGCTCGAGGACGTGGGCACGTTCAACACCGCCGAGGCGGAGCAGACCGCCGAGGACAAGGAGATATTCGTGGCCCAGCAGAAGAAGATAGCCTCGTTCAACGCCTACGTAAAGGAGAACGCCATAGCGAGCGTGGGCATCAGCAAGGCGGACATCACCGTCCACGAGGCCGCGCCGCCGCCCCCGATAGAGCTGCCGCCGCCAGTGGGCGCGCCGGAGCCGGAAGTGTCCTACCACTTGGCCGACCCGCTGGCCGACCTGTGACAAACGGCCCACTTAGGCACCGCAACCGGGCCACTTACGAGGGCTAACCGGCCCACTTACAAACAGCATTAGAATATAACAAGAATAACATAAGAATAACATACGAACATGATTACAACCGAGAACAAGCAGCGGATTTTGGAGGCGATAGCCGCCAACCGGCCGAACTACCCGAGCGACGCCAAGCACGCGGCGAGCCTTGGCATCAGCACGTCGGTGTACAGCGCGATCAAGAAAGGGCAGACCGACAAGGCCCTGAGCGAAGCCAACTGGATAACCATCGCCCGAAAGCTGGGCGTGAACCTCCGCGGCGGCATAGAGTGGAAGCCCGCCCGCACCGCCACCTTCGACTATATAAGCAAGCAGTTGGAGTTCTGCCAGCAGAGCGGACTGAGCGCGATACTCTGCGACATCCCCAACATCGGCAAGACCTTCACGGCACGTTACTATGTGCAGAGCCACCGCAACGCCATCTACGTGGACTGCTCGCAGGTGAAGACCAAGCTGAAGCTGGTGCGCCGGATCGCCACCGAGTTTGGCGTGGGCAGCAACGGAAGATACAGCGACGTGTATGACGACCTCGTGTACTACCTCCGCTCCATTGAGACCCCGATCATCATCCTCGACGAGGCCGGTGACCTGCAGTACGAGGCCTTCCTTGAGCTGAAAGCCCTTTGGAACGCCACCGAACGCTGCTGTGCCTGGTACATGATGGGTGCTGACGGACTGAAAGCCAAAATCAACCGGAGCATAGAATGCAAGAAAGTGGGCTATACCGAGATGCTGAGCCGCTACGGCGACCGCTACTCCAAGGTGACGCCCGACGACCAGAAGGAGCGCGACAAGTTCTTGCGCGACCAGGCAAGCGTGGTGGCAAGGGTGAACGCCCCCGAGGGAGCCGACATCGCCACCCTTGTACGCAAGACCTGCGGCGGCCTGCGGCGCGTGTACACCGAGATAGAGAAACTAAAGAGGGCGAAGGCATGATATACGACGAATACAAAGAGGGCGACCTGATCCAGCTCCTCATCCAAGGCAGCCACATAGGAGCCGTGGTGGACGACTGGCAGGAAAGCCGCCGCGAGTGCGACATGCGTGTGCGCCGCGCCAAGACCAAGGGCTGTGTCGTGTTGGAAACCACCGACATCCTCTATGCCTCCCGCATCGTGCAATGGTTTCCGGGTGTGAAAGTGAATATCAAAAGAAAGTGATTATGGTAAAGCGAGCATACAGTCCCAAGGACGTGGCCAACATCAAGTGCCGGGCCCTGCCGCTTGAGGGGCAATGGAAAGACGTGTTCGGTCAGCCCGAAGAGGGCGACACATGGTTCATCTCGGGCCCCAGTGCGAGCGGCAAGAGTTCGTTTGTGATGCAGTTTGCCAAGATGCTCTGCGGTATCGGCCCGGTGCTCTACGTGAGTCTGGAGGAGGGCGTGGGCCTGTCGATGCAGCGGCGGCTCGCCCAGTTCAAGATGAGCGACGTGCAGGGATCGTTCCGCATCATCACCGACGGCGACATCAAGGCCCTGGAGGAGCGGCTGGCAAAACCCAAGAGCGCGAAGTTCGTGATCGTGGACAGTTACCAGTACGCCTACGACGCCGGTTGGGAATACACGCTGACGCGCGCGCTGATAGACCGCTTCAAGCGCAAGACCTTCATCTTCGTGAGCCAGGAGGACAAGGGCAAGCCCATCGGCAAGCCCGCCATCCGTCTGAAATACGCCGCCGGTGTGAAGGTGCGCACGCAGGGCTTCCGTGCCTACTGCCAAGGGCGCTACTCGGGCAACGTGAGCGAGTACTACACCATCTGGGCGGAGAAAGCCGTGGAGGTGTACAACGACAAATGAGGAAAAGGAAAAGTGACAGACAATCAAAAAGCAAAGAATCATGGAACAGGAAGTGAGAAACTACGCCCGCTTCTACGGCATCCTGAAGCAGGGCTACACGTTCGCCACCAAGGAACTGGGCGAGGACTTCAAGGAGAGCGTGGTGAGCCAGTTCACCGACGGCCGCACCACCTCTCTGAGGGAGATGACACGGAAGGAATACGACACGATGTGCGCCAAGCTCGAAGCCGCCACCGCCCAGCTGCTGCAGCGCGCGAGGGACGAGCGGCGCAAACGCCGCAGCCGATGTCTGAAGCTGATGCAGAAGCTCGGCATCGACACCACCGACTGGACGCGCATCAACGCCTTCTGCGAAGATGCGCGCATCGCCGGCAAGGCGTTCGGCCGTCTGACGGCTGAGGAGCTGGAGCAACTCTCTGTAAAACTCCGCTCCATCGGTCGCAAGGGCGGCCTGAAACCGAAGCAGGAAGCGGCTCGCCCGCAAGTGGAGTATGTGGTGATGCCGGTAGTGAAAGGAGGCGAGGCATGAAGAAGGCAATCAGAGACACGCTGCACTACATCAGGGAATGCACGGTGGACATGAGCGGCGAAGAATACGCCATGTATCTCGAACAACTAAAAGACGAGCTGTCGCACATGCAGTTTCTGCTGGAATGGACAGACAACGACGAATGAAAACCCCAATAATAACAACAAAAACATTTACGACAATGGCAAAAAGAGAAAAGAAAGTGATCATCACCGGCGTGACGAGAGAAAGCGCCGACGAAGCGTTTGCCGCCTACGCCAAGGCTGACGCGCAGAGTGCGAAAATCACCGCGGACATCGAGCTGCAGTGCGCCAAGATCCGCGAGAAGTACGCCGCCAAGCTGGCCGAGCTGGAGGGTGAAAAGGAGAAAGCCTTCGACACGCTCCAGGCCTTCGCCACCGAGAACCAGGCCGAGCTGTTCACCCGGAAGAAGAGCCTCGAGATGGCGCACGGCACCATCGGCTTCCGCACCGGCACGCCGAAGCTGAAGACGCTGAAAGGCTTCACCTGGGCGAGCGCGCTGCAACTGGTGAAAGAGTTCCTTCCCGGCTACCTGCGCCAGACCGAGGAGATCGCCAAGGACAAGCTGCTGGCCGACCGCGACGTGGAGGACATGCAGCCTCAGATGAACAAGTGCGGCATCCAGGTGGTGCAGGACGAGACTTTTTATGTTGAACCCAAGAAAGAAGACGCGGCATGATACAGGAAGTGGAGAAGAAACCCAAGGTAGCCCTGTGCCGCAGATGCTACGGCACGGGGCGTCTCCACGACCCGGACACGGGCGAGGAGCACACCTGCGTGCAGTGTGAGGGAACGGGCAGAGTGACCGTCAGCGCGAAGATGACCTACGACATCCGTCCCTACAAACCGAGAACGAGACACTAAGCAACGAGAGACATCCCTATGAAGAAGCGGCGAGGAGCGAGCTACCAGAAGCGCGTGAGCGACATAAACAGGATATACGACGAGCACATAAAGAGCGGCATCAGCAACCGCGAGATATGGCGCCGTTACGTATATCCCGTTTATGCTATCAGCGAGCGCACTTTCTACAACCTGCTCAACGCCCCGAGCGACCCGAAGAACGCGGTGCCGCAGGATGTGCGCCAGTTGCTGCTATTCGATTTTGACGATGAACCAGACGATACAGAAAATCATTAGGACCATCCTGAGCGACATCCGCGTGGAGATGGCCGACGAATTTGACAAGAACTTCGAGCGTCAGGGCTTCTTCAGCGAGAAGTGGCAGCGGCGTGTCAGTCCGACGCGTCCGGGCGGCAGCATCCTGATAGACAGCGGCACGCTGCGCAAGAGCATCAAGAGCCGCAGTACCGACACGAGCATCACGTTCTACTCCACGCTGCCCTACGCCTCGATCCACAACGACGGCGGGGAAATCAAGGTGACGAAGAAGATGAAACGCTACTTTTGGCACAAGTACTACGCCACCACCGGTGCTTTCGGGCGCAAGAAGAACGGCGAGAAGCGCAACGACAAGCGCACCGTCCGTCTGAGCACCGAAGCCGAGTTTTGGAAGCACATGGCGCTGATGAAGGAGGGCAAGAGCATCAAGATACCCCGCAGACGTTTTCTTGGCGCGTCGCCCGAAGTGGAACAAGCCGTGAGGGAAATCATAGAGGAAGACCTCGCAGAATATTTCGACAAAGAATTTAACCCGAGTGAGCAATGAGAAAAGAACTGTACAACGTCATCAAAGAGAAGCTGGCGAGCGATGTGCCCGAAGTGAAGCACATCGACCTGTGGAACCACAACGTGGAGTTTATAGAACAGGAAGAAGGCTGGGAGCGTCCCGCCGTGTTCGTGGAGTTTGGCAAGATAGACTGGTCGCCGTTCCAGGGCGGCGGTCAGCGCGGCAAGGGCCTGCTGACCATCCACCTCGTGACGGACTGGGCCGAGGGCGGCCACGATGCAGCCTTCGACCTTGAAGCCAAGGTGCACGTAGCCCTTGACGGTCTGAGCGGTGTCGGCTTCAACGGCATGGCGCTGGTGGAGACCATCACCAACCACAACCACGAGGAGATACTCGAGAGCATCGACAGCTACGCCGTGCGTTATTTGCTGCGATAGCTTGGTGCGTAACACGAAAGAAAGCCCCGGCGGATGAAGTCCGCCGGGGCTTTTTGATGCCGTTAGAATGGCATTATAATGTTGTTTGTTCAGTCTTTGTACGCCTCTATATTAAAGCCGTCTTTGCTTTTCCATCCGTCGACGAGTGTGTTCTGGATATGTTGCATGGCTTTAGTGTAGAAATCCGTCAGTTCTTCGAGGGTGCTGAACGTGTGATAGCACGGCTCGTCGTCCGTTCCGAACTTGAATGTGACGGGTAGCGTCTTGCCCTCGGACTGCACCGCAAGGTCGTAGGCCACCTTGTAGTTGAACTGGTTCTCGGTGGACAACCACACGCTCATGCCGTTCCATGTGAAGCCCGAAAGGATGGTTGCGTTGGTGCGGTTGTTGTACCACTCCGCCACCATGGCCTTGATGTCTTCTTCGGAGGGTTTGCCAATAAACTCCGCTTCCATGTAGTCGGCCGAGCCGTTGTCGTTGTTGTGGACGTCCCATCGGACGCGCCATTTGTTTTTGATGGGGTTGATGCATTCAAGCAGCTTTACCCCTTGTGGTCCGTTTGCTCTCATTATGTGAAAATGTATTTGGTCCTACCCTTGCCGAAGGCTTCTGCCCTGATGATTGTTTCGAACGGGAAGCCGTCGGGCATTTCGCTTACTTGCTGTAGTATGTTCTTCATCTCCTCGCTGTTGGTGAAGAACTTTCTTGGTTCGCCGTTTTGTTCTATCGCCACCACGCAGCGATCTTCGCCCTGGTTGGTCTTGACTCCGAGCTCGAAGTCTTTTATCGTAATGGGCAAGTTTACCAGCTCGCGGATGCTTATTACTGCACCCGCAAACCGCTTTTTGCCGTCTTTGGGCTTGTAAGCCACATTCAAGTCCTTAAATGATTTCATTTCGTTGCCTGTTAGTTTTTTGAACAACCTGTTGCAGTTGGTGTGTTTTGCCATGCCGTAGAAACTTGCGGTCAGCACACGCCTCCTTTTCCTTGATTTCGCCTCGTGCATCTTCCGTGCGAACTTCTGCTTGATGCGCTTGCGCAGTAGCACGTGGTCGGGATAGATGACGAATCCCAGAAAGTCGATGCCCTCGCTCACTGGGAACACACGCTCGTTGGCCTTTACTGTCAGCCCGATGTACTCCATCCGTTGATGTACGGCATTGCGGATTTCCCACAGTTCCGCTTTTGTGCGGCAGAGCGCCACGCCATCGTCGCAGTAGCGGTAGAAATGTCGCACACCGCACTCGTCCTTCAGATAATGGTCGAGATAGACGGACAGCAACAGATTGCCCAAGCCCTGCGACGAGCGCAGTCCTATGCTGATGCCCTGCGGCATCATGTGGATGAATCCGTCGAGCATGGCGATGAGCTTTCTGTCCTTGAACACACGGCGCACACATTGGGACACGAAATCCTGCTGTACGCTCTCGTAGAACTTGGAGATGTCGAACTTGTAG
>CAVKVO010000146.1:0-6558 GCA_963659575.1 Prevotella sp. CAG:1031 | reverse complement strand
ACGGGTAAAATTAGGGCTTCACGAAAATCGGTTGTGAATAAAACGGACAAAATTTAAGTAAGGAGAGAGGGAAAAATGATTTAGCAGGCGATGGTTTGAGCGGTTAATGATAGGAGGTACGCCGCCCTCGGCGTACCATTCGTGCGAATAAGAAATGTGCTTTCGCTCTGCGAGCGATGGTACGGCGAGGGCGCCGTACCTCCTACCATTAGCTAAGGGGTCGGCGAGGACGCCAACCCTCCTGCTCTGCACAGCGATTCTTCACAAAACTGCGCAGCGATTCTTCACTCTTCACTCTTCACTCTTCACTCCCCAAAGTGTTCTATTTCACCAGCACTACGAGATATTTGCTTGTGCTCCAGAACGATTGGGGATTGGTGATGCGAAGGACGTACTGCTTGTTGATGTCACGCTGCAGGGTGTAGCTGCTGGCGGGATGGGCTGTGAGCATCTTGGCGGAACGGGAGTAGAGCTTGATCTCCTTGTCCACACGGATGTCGATCTTGGTGAAATAGTCCTTGTTAAAATTGGACTGCAGCACCTTGCCATCCACGAGGATGTTTTGTTCCTTGAGTTCAGCCTTAGTACCGAAGACAAACCAGGCGGTGTTGAGCTGTTTGTCCTGGGCGTTTATCTGATGAGTCTTCTGGGTGCTCTCCTCGGTAAGGCCGCTCACGCTGGTGTTGAGTCCTGCGATTTTCTCGTCGAGTTCGGAGATATGGATGTCCTTGGCGTCAAGTTCAGCACGCAGTTTCTGCAACTGGTTGTCCTTCTCCTCAAGTTGCTTAACCATGTTTTCGATGGTTTTGGCCAGTTGGTCGCTCTTGATGGTGCTCTCGCGCAACTGCTGGCGGAACTTGTTGATCAGTTCACGGTTCTGACGCATGGTGGACTGGATGAACTGGATGTTTTCGCGGATGCGCTGAGTGCGGTTTTCGCCCTCACCACCCTTGGCAAGATTCACACGATTTTGAGCCTCGTTGATTTCGCGGAAGCCCTCCTCTATCTCGTTCATCGTGCCCATCATGTCGTTGAGTTCGTTTTCCTTTTGGGCTATAATCTGATTCAAGGAGTCGCGCTGTTGCGCCATTGCAGGATCGGTGCCTTTGCCCTTTTCCTGTTTGCATGCCACAATGGCCATGACACACATGAGAATAAACAGTAGCTTCTTCATAACTATAGTCTTTTATTTTTCTTTTTCAGCTTTAAAGCCATCCACGACAACCACTATCTCGCCGCGCGGTGCGGTTTCGGTGAAGTGGGCGATGAGCGACGCGAGCGTTCCGCGGGCGTTCTCTTCATGGATTTTGGATATTTCGCGGCACACACACGCCTTGCGCTCTGTGCCAAATACTTCGGAGAGTTGGGTAAGGAGCTTTACTAATCGGTGGGGAGACTCGTAGAAAACGATGGTGCGCGGCTCTTCGGCAAGCGCCATGATGCGGGTCTGGCGACCTTTTTTCTGAGGCAAAAAGCCCTCGAACAGGAATCTGTCGCACGGCAGACCGCTCGCCACCAGTGCCGGAACAAAGGCCGTGGCACCGGGCAGACACTCCACTTCGACTCCAGCCGCAACGGCCTCGCGCACAAGGAAGAAGCCGGGGTCGCTAATGCCCGGAGTGCCGGCATCGCTCACGAGGGCAATATTCTGTCCGGCGAGCAGACGTTGCACAACGGAGGCGGACGTGCCGTGCTCGTTGAACTTGTGGTGCGACATCAAACGGTTGGAAATGCCATGGTGTTTAAGCAATATTCCAGTGGTGCGCGTGTCTTCGGCCAAAACAAGGTCGGCTTCGCGAAGCACTCGCAAGGCTCGAAGCGTTATGTCTTCCATGTTGCCGACAGGGGTCGGCACAATAAAAAGTTTACCCATAGCAGTCACAAATGTAATGTTTTGTCCAATTTTGGCAAAAAAAGAGTTCTTTTCTTTGCATTTTTTAAAACGTATTTGTACTTTTGCTGTAGTAGGTGCGGCGAGGATGCTGCGCAAAGGGAACAAGGTAGGAGGTACGGCGCCCTCGCCGTATCATTCGTGCTAAGCAGGATTCTTTCGATATAACGAGCAATGTATGGAGTTCCTTGACGTGCCATTCGTGCTGAACGGAATTCTTTCGCTCTGACGAGCGATGATACGGCGAGGGCGCCGTACCTCCTAAAAACCACAACAAGGCAGAACAATCAAAAAAACGCCCGACAATGCTGGAAAAGACAATAACATTCGACAAATTCGTGAGATGGATGCTGGGCGGTCTGCTCGTTGCTGCCATACTCTATGTGCTGAACTATCTGAGCAGCGTGCTACTCCCGTTTTTCGTGGCGTGGCTGTTGGCCTATATGCTCTACCCTATCGTGACTTTCGTGCAATACAAGTTGCGAGTGCCGGGAAGGGTGCTTTCAATCATAATCACATTCGTCGTTGTGGGTGCTACCATAGCCGGTGTGATATACCTTATTATACCGCCGATGGTGGAACAGTTCGGAAGGCTGGGTGAACTGGTGACTAAATATCTGCACGAGACGAGTCACATATCCAACTTCCCTGCCGCATTGCAGGACTGGTTGGCTGCCAACGACGACACGATACGCCGATTGTTCAAGGACAAGGAGGTGGTGAACATGGCGAAACAGGTGATGCCGAAGCTGTTCGAAGTGCTGGAACAGACGGCGAGCGTCATCGTGAGCATCATTGCCTCGTTTATCACGCTGCTGTATCTGTTTTTCATCCTGCTCGACTACGAGAAGCTCGCGTCGGGATTCATCAAGATTTTCCCGAAGAAGAACCGTCCGTTCTGGCGTTCACTCACCGACGACGTGGAGTACAGACTGAACAACTACATACGCGGACAGAGTCTCGTGGCTCTCTGCATCGGCATACTGTTTTGCATAGGGTTCACCATCATCGGGTTCCCAATGGCAATCGGTCTCGGCATACTCACGGGCATATTGAGTCTGGTGCCGTATATGCACGGACTGGTGTTCATACCCATGATACTGCTGTCGCTGCTCAAGGCCGCCAACACGGGACAGAATTTTTGGGCGATAATGGCTGCCGCAACGGCGGTGTTCATTGTGGTGCAGATGATTACCGACTTTGTGCTCACGCCGAAAATCATGGGTAAGGTGATGGGACTCAACCCTGCCATACTGCTCCTTTCGCTGTCAGTATGGGGCGCACTGCTGGGTTTCATCGGTCTGATAATGGCTCTTCCGCTGACCACTCTCATCATCGCTTATTATAAAAGGTACGTGACGAAAGAGGAGGAAAACGAAGAAGAAACCGCAAATGCGGGATGAAAAAACGAGCGTTGCGCAAGAAATCCGGGATTTTGTTTGGACAATAAGAAAAAACATACTACCTTTGCACTCGCTTTTCGCAAAGCGTAATAGCAAAAGGATCCGCTAGCTCAGTTGGTAGAGCACAACACTTTTAATGTTGGGGTCTTGGGTTCGAACCCCAAGCGGATCACAGAAGAGGACTTCCACGGAAGTCCTCTTTTTGTTTTAGTAAGGTTCAAAATTCGGTTTTTCCATCTATTTTGATTAAATTTGCAACCTATTGTATACATAGAACCCACCTATACAGACGATGACGATAACAGATTTGATAAGCAGGAACGAGGCCAAAAGGAGTTTTTCTTTTGAGGTGCTGCCGCCCCTCAAGGGCAACGGTACAGGACAACTGTTTGCCACGATAGACAAGCTGAAGGACTTCAACCCGCTATTCATCAACATAACGACACACCACAGCGAGTTTGTTTACAGGCAACTGCCTAACGGACTGCTGGAAAGGGAACGTGTGCGCCGGCGGCCAGGCACGATAGCCATAGCTGCCGCAATACAGCAGAAATACGGCATTCCGGTGCAGCCGCACGTGATATGCAGCGGTGCTACCGTTGAAGACATTGAGTATGAACTGATAGACCTGCAGTTTTTGCAGATAGACAACCTGCTATTGTTGCGCGGCGACAAGGCGAAAGAGGACCGCAGTTTCACTCCGACACCGGGCGGACACGCACACACTACCGACCTGATAAAGCAGGTGCAGAAGTTCAACGACGGATATTTTGCCAACGGCGACCCGATAAAGGTGCCGGGAAAGAAGTTCAACTTCGGCGTGGCCTGCTATCCAGAAAAGCATGAAGAGGCTCCGAACATGGAGATGGACATGAAGTATCTGAAGGAGAAGCAGGACCTCGGGGCGCAATATGCGGTGACGCAGCTGTTCTACGACAACAGTAAATACTTTGCTTTTGTGGAAAAGGCTCGCGCAATGGGCATCACGATACCTATCATTCCGGGCATAAAGCCGTTTGCGAAGTTGAGCCAACTGTCGATGGTGCCCAAGACGTTCCACTGCGACATACCGAAGGAACTGGCTGAAGAGGCTGTGAAATGCAAGACCGACGAGGAAGCGAAGCAACTCGGAGTGGAATGGGCTTTGGCACAATGCAGGGAACTGTATGACCACGGAGTGAACAACATACACTTCTACACCGTGTCGGCGGTGGATTCGGTTATGGCAACTGCGAAGGAACTGCTATGAATTTCAACGAAGTCATCGGACAGAAAGACGCCAAGGAAAGGCTGAAACAGTTGGTTGACGGCGGTAGACTGCCGCACGCCATACTGCTCTGCGGCCCTTCCGGATGCGGAAAGATGGCTCTGGCACTGGCCTTTGCGTCGTATCTGCTGTGTCAGGAGCACGACAAAGGCGGTGAACCCTGCGGCGTGTGCAACCAGTGCAAGATGATTTCAAAGTGGGAGCATCCTGACTTACATTTCACTTTCCCCACAATAAAACTACCCTCGATGAGCAGTGACCACAAACCGGTGAGCGACGACTTTATCCGAGAGTGGCGAGAGATGCTGTCGAAAGGGGTGTATTTCAGCATGACGCAATGGATGGCGAAGATTGGTGCGGAGAACCAACAGGCCATAATAACCGCCGGAGAGAGTGACGAACTGGGAAGGAAACTTGGGCTGAAGTCAAGTCAAGGCGGATATAAGGTGTCGATTATCTGGTTGCCGGAGCGCATGAACATCGAATGTGCCAACAAACTGCTCAAGCTGATAGAGGAACCGCCATCGCAAACGGTGTTTGTAATGGTGTGCGAAGAGCCGGCAAGACTGTTGGAAACGATACGGTCGAGAACTCAGCGCATTGACATAAAGCGCATTGACACCGAGGACATTCGTCAAGCTCTCGTGGAGCGCAGGGGCATATCCGACGATGCGGCCACAAGAACGGCACGCATAGCAAACGGCAGTTGGCTGAAAGCACTGGAGACACTGAACGCTGACAACGAGAACAACCAGTTTCTTGAGCTGTTCAAGTCGCTGATGCGCCTGGCCTATATGCGCAACATAAGGGAACTGAAGCAGTGGAGCGAAACGATGCAGACGCTGGGACGCGAGAAGCAGAAGCGGTTTCTGGAGTATTTCATGCGACTCATCAGGGAGAACTTCATGTACAACTTCAACAACCCTGAACTGAACTACATGACACAGAGCGAGGAGGATTTTTCCAAAAACTTCGCCCGGTTTATCAACGAGGACAACATCATCCCGATAAACGAGATGGCAGGAAAGGCCATGCGCGACATCGGACAGAACGCCAACGCAAAGATTGTTTTCTTCGACATGGCGTTGCAGATGATAGTGCTGCTCATCCCGAAAAACAAAGCACAGTAAGAAAGGTACAGCGAGAAGGCCGAAGAGTCATGCTGTCCTATACATTATTATATATAACAAGCGAAACGACCAACATGGATTATAACAACAAGGATTTTGAAACATATTGCTGCCAAGACAGAGGATTGTGCAAGCACGCCGTGGGACGGCAGGACCGCCAGCTGAACACATACGACTGGCTGGCTGACGTGCCCGGAAACCAGTTCAGCACCGACTTGGTGGAGGTACAGTTCAAGCACACGCGCAAGGGATATTACCACAACGTGAACGGTCTTGACCTTAAAAAAGGTGACATTGTGGCAGTGGAAGCCAATCCGGGACACGACATCGGTGTGGTGACGCTCACGGGAAGACTGGTGAAAATGCAGATAAAGAAGGCCAATCTGAAGTCGCCCGACGAAATCAGACGTATATACCGCATTGCACGACAGACGGATTTGGACAAATGCAGCGAGGCAAAGGGGCGCGAACACGCCACGATGATCGAGAGTCGACAGATAGCCAAGGACTTGGGACTGAAGATGAAAATCGGTGACGTGGAGTACCAGGGCGACGGCAACAAGGCTATCTTCTATTATATAGCCGACGAACGAGTGGATTTCCGCCAATTAATAAAAGTTTTGGCCGACACATTCCACGTGCGCATAGAGATGAAACAGATTGGTGCACGTCAGGAGGCAGGACGCATCGGAGGTACTGGTCCTTGCGGCAGGGAACTGTGTTGTGCCACATGGATGAAGAACTTTGTGAGCGTGAGTACCAACGCCGCACGCTTCCAGGACATCTCGCTCAATCCACAGAAGTTGGCTGGTATGTGCGCCAAGTTGAAGTGCTGTTTGAACTATGAGGTGGACGACTATGTGGAAG
>CAVKVO010000145.1:0-6560 GCA_963659575.1 Prevotella sp. CAG:1031 | reverse complement strand
AGGCGTGGTTTATCGCCCTGTGGTGGGCAAGTGCCGGAACGGCACTGATGGCATTAGGCTGTGCAGTGCGTCGTAAGCGCGCTTACGTAAGCAATAAACAGCCTAACGCCATCAAAAAAAACTCGAAGAATGAGAGTTTTGCCCACCACAGGGTGTTTTTCCGGTTTTTGTTTCCATAGAAATCCAACGAATAGAGAATGTTGACATCGCGAACTCTAAACCCGAAACTTTGATGACTTTTTATGGTCTCTGCGCCACTTGTCTCCAGAAAGTGGGCGAGTTACGCCTCGTAAGTGGGCCGTTTACGGGTCGTAAGTGGCCCACTTACGGGTCAAAAGTGGGCCACTTTTTGAGCGTATCCGCATCAGATTGATAATCAATGCGATACAGAGACGCTAAAAAAGCCGTTTTTTGAGGCCGTCAAACTTGCGTTTCGGAGGCGTAAAAAAGGAGACGTTTATGGCAAATTGTGACATTTTTAGGCTACTTTTGCAAAACATAAAGAAATAGAAGATGGTGAAGAAAAAGAAAGCCAACAGCGCACCCTCACTGGCAGGAGCGTTGGGCTTTAGAAATATATTCTACAACGAGAAACTGAAATTCATCCTTGGCATTCTTATACTGGCCGTTACGGTGTATCTCACTTGGTCGTTTGTCTCGTTTTTCTCAACGGGCGACGCCGACCAGAGCATCATCGAGACTCCCAGGGCAGGCGAAATGCTGAACGCCAACGGTGAATATCACAACAGCTGCGGCTCTATCGGAGCGCGCGCAGCCTACTTCTTCGTGAAGCGTTGCTTCGGTTTCCCGGCATTCCTGATGCTGTTTTTCCTCGTTCTCGTGGCCATGAAACTCATGCGTGCCTACGAGGTGAACCTGCTGAAATGGTTTTTCGGCACGGCCATCGTCATGGAGTGGTCGTCGATAACGCTTGCCAAGTTCTTCGCACCGCTGTTTGAAGATTGCAGCTACAACCCCGGTGGCGACCACGGAGTATACGCCGCGCGATATATAGAAAATCTTGTGGGTACGCCCGGACTAACGGCGGTGCTCATAGTGGGCGCACTGGTGTTCCTCACGTTCGTGAGTGCCGAGACGGTATACGTGATTCGCAAACTGCTCAACCCCACGTTCTTCATCAAGAAGATACCGTTCAACGTGGGCATTGGCGGCAACGGCGAATACAGTCAGAACGCTGCGACGCAGTCGGCGGCGAAGACCGACAAGCTGGACGTGGTGGAAGACCCCGACACGTTTGACAATCCGGAGACACAGGTGGTGACCTTTGACGACGGGAAGACTCCGGCGGAGAGCAAGGGCAAGGCCATTGTGACAGAGACAAAGTCGGAGAGTCCGGCGGCCGACGGTGGAGAAATGACTGTGGAAGTGCCCAAGGACGAGGAGAAAGCCGACGGCACCGACCTCGTGAAGGTGCCCGTGGGCGACGACTTTCTGTCGCCCTACGACCCCAAGCGCGACCTTGAAAACTACCATTATCCCACGTTGGACCTGCTCAAGAAGTATGACAACGACGGCAAGCCATACATCGACATGGCTGAACAGACGGCCAACAAGAACCGCATCGTGGAGGTGTTGCACAACTTCGGTGTGGAAATCAGTTCCATCAAGGCCACCGTCGGTCCTACCATCACCTTGTACGAGATTACACCAGCCCAGGGAGTGCGCATATCCAAGATTAGGAACCTTGAAGACGACATTGCCCTGAGCTTGTCGGCACTGGGCATACGTATCATCGCGCCCATTCCGGGCAAGGGAACCATAGGTATAGAGGTGCCAAACGCCAAGGCCAACATCGTGTCGATGGAGAGTATACTCAACTCCAAGAAGTTTCAGGAGACGGCGATGGAGCTGCCCTGCGCCATAGGCAAGACCATCACCAACGAGGTGTTCATGTTTGACCTCGCCAAGATACCTCACCTGCTCGTGGCTGGTGCCACCGGACAGGGTAAGTCGGTCGGACTGAACGCCATCATCACCTCTCTGCTCTACAAGAAGCATCCCGCAGAACTGAAGATAGTGCTGATAGACCCCAAAAAGGTGGAGTTCAGCATCTACAGCTCCATCGCCAACCACTTCCTGGCCAAGGTTCCCGACGACGATGCGGAGCCTATCATCACGGATGTGACCAAAGTGGTGCGCACACTCAACAGTTTGTGCAAGGAAATGGACACTCGCTACGACCTGTTGAAGATGGCTGGCACGCGCAACATCAAGGAATACAACAAGAAGTTCATAGCCCGTCAGCTCAATCCGGAGCACGGCCACCGCTACATGCCCTACATCGTGGTGGTGATAGACGAGTTTGGCGACCTGATAATGACGGCTGGCAAGGAGATTGAGATGCCTATCGCACGTATAGCGCAGCTCGCCCGCGCCGTGGGCATACACATGGTGATAGCCACTCAGCGACCCACAACGTCAATCATCACGGGTAACATCAAGGCAAACTTCCCCGGACGTATCGCGTTTAAGGTGAGTGCCATGATCGACTCGAAGACCATTCTCGACCGTTCGGGTGCCAACCAGCTGATAGGTCGAGGCGACATGCTCTTCCTCAACGGCAACGAACCGGTGCGTGTGCAGTGCGCCTTTGTGGATACGCCCGAGGTGGAGCGCATCAACCAGTTCATTTCGCAGCAGCAAGGCTATCTCACGCCGTTTGAACTGCCCGAACCAGACTCCGACTACGACGGCGGAGGTGGTGGCAGCTCGGCCGACATGGACCTGATGCACTTCGACTCCATGTTTGAAGAGGTGGCGCGCATGATAGTGCTCAACCAGTCGGGCAGCACCAGTTCCATACAGCGCAAGTTCTCCATAGGCTACAACCGTGCCGGAAAGCTCATGGACCAGATGGAAAAGGTGGGCATCGTAGGTCCTGCCATAGGCAGCAAGCCGCGCGATGTGCTCATCCAGGACGAGGTGAGTCTGAACAATCTGCTGGCCAACCTCAGGAGATAACTCCTATACATTATTTATATATAGGAGCAAAACGGTTTGCTCCTAAGGGCAAAACATATTAACTTTGCAAGACAAACAACAAAGGACTTTTATTGTAAAGAGACAAGATGAGGAGACTGTTATACATTGTTTTTGCGCTGCTGATGGCGGTTTGCCACACGGCAACGGCGCAGACGGCACGCCAGGTGCTCGACAAAACGGCGGCTACGCTTAGCAACAAGAGCGGTGTGTCGGCACGTTTCGCCGCCAAGAACGGGAAATACGGCAACACCTGCGGCACTATATACATAAAGGGACGCAAGTTTCACACCTCAACCCCTATGGCCAAGGTGTGGTTTGACGGACGTACGCAGTGGACATACCTGAAAAGCAACAACGAGGTGAACGTCAACAATCCTTCGGAGAGTGAGTTGCAGGCCATCAACCCGTACAACTTTATATATATGTACAAGTCGGGCTACACCAGCTCTATGACTTCCAAGGGCAATGACTATCAGATACACCTCAAAGCCACGGGCAACAAGTCTATAAAGGAGATGTATGTCACCGTGAACAAGCAGTCGTACGTGCCCTCGCAGATACGTATGCTGCAAGGAAAGGTGTGGACCACAATCACCATAACCAACTTCAAGAAGACCAACCTGGGCGACAACACGTTCCGTTTCAACTCGCGCGACTTCCCGTCTGCCGAGGTAATAGACCTGCGATGACTCTTTCTCCCCTACGTATGCACATGATCCTGTTCCGCAACATGTGGCTATGCGCACGCCGCAGCCCTGTTGCGGTGCACAATACTGCCGGACGGGTTGTGCTGATAGTGGGGTTCCTCTTGATTGCACTTTACTTTGTGGTCGTGGGCGTCACACTTGGCCTCACCTCCACTGGCGGACGCTACGGCGTTGTGCTCGCTTTCATGCCGCTAATGCTGTCGTTCGACTTCCTGTTGAGGCTCGGTTTACAGCAAACTCCGGCGGTTGTGGTAAAGCCGTACATGCTTTTGCCGGTGAAACGGGCCGATGTGGTCAACTGTTTCCTCGTCCGGGCGTTGATGAGTATGGTCACTGGTTTGTGGATATGCCTCTTTCTTCCCTGCGCAATAATCTGTTGCTGCGGCGGACTGAACTTCTTCATGTCCGTATTCCTGTTTCTGGTGGGCATGTTCCTGGTGGTTGTCAACAGCCAGTGGTATCTCTTGATTCGCACACTGGCCAGTCGCCATGCGGCATACTGGCTCGTTCCGGTGGCGGTATACGGCGTTGCCGACACGCTACTGCTCATCGCGATTGTCGGAAACATACAGTCGGTGATGGATTTCTGCTCCGACTACTGTCTCACACCCGCAGCCGTGATAGTCTATGTGGCCGTTTCCGCAGCCTTGTTTGCCGCCAACCGCACTGCTTTGTTGCGCGGTGCCGCCGCTGAAGTGGCTGGCGACGAAGGCGCAGCGGTAGGACAAAGGTTGCATCTCGGCGCGTTGGAACGGTTAGGTGGCATGGGTGAATATCTGAAGCTTGAGGTAAGGAGTGCCATACGCAACAAAACGGTGCGCCAACGCTATATTTCGGGATTCATAAGCGTGCTGTTACTCAGTCTTATGACCGCCTTCACCAATGCCTACGACGGCGACGTGATGCGCAACATGTGGTGTCTCTACTGCTTTGTGCTGTTCGGAGCACTCAATCTCGTGTGGGTTATGGGTGTTGAGGGCAACTATATCGACCTGTTGATGACGCAGCGGGACAGTCTGTTCCAACTGCTTCGCGCCAAATACTACTTCTATTGCGCGGTGCTACTGCTGCCTTTACTCTTGCTCTCTCCTGCAATTGTCACAGGAAAGTATCCGCCGCTGATGATTGCGGCATATATTCTCACCACGTCGGGCACGGAGTACTTCCTATTGTTTCAGCTTGCCGTGTACAACAAACAGGCGCAACCGCTCAATCAGAGCGTCACCGGCAAGGGCAATTCCGCGTCTTCGCTGCAACTGACCATCAATCTTTTGGCGTTCATCTTCCCCGTTTCGCTTGCCCTCGCGCTCACTTGGCTCTTCGGAACCGCCGTGGGCTACGGCATAATGTGCGCCGTTGGACTTGCTTTCACGCTAACCCACAACCTCTGGCTGCGCAATGTGTACGTCCGAATGATGCGCCGCAAGTATACCAACCTCGACGGTTTTCACGCCACGATGGAGCATTGACGAGCGGAAGATGCACTAACGGCAATATCAAACCGACAGAATTAAATCATCCAACTCACAGAATTAAATCATAAAACCAATAGATTTCAATCATAAAACCAACAGAACAACAATAACAATCAACCACTATAAAACTACTTATTATGAACAAAAAGACAATGCTATTAGGCTTGGCACTGCTCGCCTTTGCGCTGTTCGCCACTACCAATGCGGCAGCGAAGAAGAAGCAGACGATGAAACACTACCTCTTTGCCTACTTCACAGGCAACGCTCCCGAACAGGAACAGGTGTGCTTTGCGGTGAGTGACGACGGTTTCAACTACACTCCGCTCAACAGTGGCAAACCGGTTATCGGCAGCGACACAATCTCTTTGGCCAAGGGAGTGCGCGACCCGCACATACTGCGCGGTGAGGACGGACAGTACTACATGGTTGTTACCGACATGCGTTGCTCGCTCGGATGGACAAGCAACCGCGGCATAGTGTTGCTCAAGTCAAAGGACCTCATCCACTGGACACACCACACCGTACATTTCCCCGAGCGTTTCAAGGGCACAAACTTCGCCAACGTGACCCGCGTGTGGGCTCCTCAGACCATCTACGATAAGTCTGCCGGCAAGTATATGGTGTACTTCTCGCTGCTTACCAACGACGGTACGATTCCCTACGACAAGGTTTTCTATTGCTACGCCAACAGTGACTTCTCCGATCTGGAGGATTCACCCAAGGTGTTGTTCGACTTCAAGGAGTCAAGTATCGACACTGACATCGTACAGGACGAGGATGGCACATACCACTTGTTCTTTAAGACCGAGGCAGAGCACAAGCACAAGGGCATAAAGAAGTACACCTTCACCGATCTCCACGCTCCTGAGACATGGAAACTGCGTCCCGGATTCTGCGAAGTGACCAAGAGAGACGTTGAAGGTGCAGGAGTATTCCCTCTCATCAGCGGCGGTTGGTGTCTTATGTACGACTGCTACCGTGACCATCACTACCAGTTTGCCAAGAGCAACGACCTCGACACGTTCACATATGTGCAGGACACGAAGACATCTGGCGACTTCACGCCTCGCCACGGCACCACTATGCAGATAACAGACAAGGAGTATAAGCGTCTGGTCAAGGCGTTTCCTCCTGTGAAGAAGTAAAGACTCGATGTTTTTTACGGGCATAATAATAGCGGTGAGCACATTCCTCATTATAGGAATGTGCCACCCTCTTGTGATAAAGACGGAGTATTACACCGGCACACGCCTTTGGTGGCTGTTTCTTGTCTGCGGACTTGCGGCTCTCGTGGGTGCGCTTTTCGTGGAGAATGTGATATGTTCGTCGCTCCTCGGTGTCGTGGGAGCGTCACTTCTGTGGTCTATCGGCGAAC
>CAVKVO010000144.1:0-6633 GCA_963659575.1 Prevotella sp. CAG:1031 | reverse complement strand
AGAGCTTCATGTATTACTACGGCAGCCTTATCTCGCTTTCGGGCATGGAGCGCATTACGGGCATCAACCAAAAGCAGCTATGGGCTTATATGCACGGGCGCAAGAAGCCGCGTCAGGCACAGAAGGAGAAGATAATGGACTCGCTGCATAAGTTCGCCCGGGACTTGGCGGCAGCGGTGATGCTTTGACACACATACGGCTTTGCCTTTATTTGTTTGACAACTTTAAGAGCACAAGCCTCAACGCCCCATCAGACCAACGCAACGTCTGGTGGGGCGTTTTTTTATGCCCTTTTCAACAAATGTTACTACCCTTTTCAACAAATGTTACTACCCTTTACTAAGCATTAACCTCACTTTCAAGCATCCTTTCTCTTCCACTTTCCATTCTTCCTAACAGCGAAAAAAGCGGCATTTTCAGCGAAAAACGAGTGTTTTGCAGTTGTAAAGTGTTTATTTTGTAATCAAAAAGCCTTATTTTTGCGGTATGAGAAGAACGAACGACGCAGGCAATGGCGACGGACAGGGGAATCCGTTTGACTTCATGGGCGACATCGGTAACTTCGATTTGCCCGACATCGACATCAACCTTGTGGACTTCCTTCCGGCTGACGAGACGGAGGAAACGAGGTACACCCTGCCCAAAGTCGTGCCGATGAAGGAAGACTTCGTCATGTTCGACAACGCACAGAGGATGGCCAAGGAACTGCGCCTTGGATTCGGGGAGCGGTTCGATGCCTTTGTAAGCGGTTCGTTCATATTCGGCGACTTCATCGAAGCCTACCTCACCACGCAGAGGGCGTGCGCCAAGCGCATGACCATAAGCACGCTCTCCATGAGCCAAGACAACGTGGACAGTCTGCATACGCTGATGGACAAGGGCTACATCGGGGAGTTGAATCTTGTCATTTCGGTGTATTTCTGGGCGCATGAGCGCAGCGGCCTTATACCTTATATATATAATAGGCTCGACATGGACGACCGTTTTCAGTTGGCCGTGGCCTCGGTACACACCAAGACGGTGCACTTCGAGACGCTTGGAGGGCGCAAGATAGTGATGCACGGCAGTGCCAATCTGCGCTCCAGCGGCAACATAGAGCAGTTCACGATGGAGGAAAATCCCGAACTCCATGACTTCTACGAGGAACGTTTCAGCAAGATCGTCGACAAGTATGCCACCATTCGCAAGCCTATACGCAACAAAAGGGCGTGGGAAACGCTTACTGGCGAGCATGACAGACAGCAATAACCACCACTATATATAATCATCAATAAGGAGGGCTAACACATGAGCAGCGGTTCTGAAAGCTACGGAAGCAGCAAGGGAAGCTCCATACACGGCAGCACCAAGGCTTCACGCCGAGCAAGCAACACCATGCCGTTTTCGGCGTGGACTGGCGGTGCAGCACCATTCTAAACACACATCCATTTCCCCCCGACGCACTGGCGAGCCTTTCTTTTTGAGGGTTCGCCTTTGCCCGGTTAAGGCAGAGTAGGCCAAAAGAAAGGTCAAGGAAGAAGCCAAGAAAGGAGAAACGACACGATGCCAAAGAGCAAGGAGACAATGACAGAGAGCCAACTGGCCAACATAGAGAGCCACAAGTGGCGCAAGGGACAGAGCGGCAACCCTGGGGGAAAACCCAAGGACAGGGTGAGGGAACTCTTGAAGAAGATGCTCCCCAAGAGCAAGCTAAGGAGCGTTGAGGCTCTGACCCTCGAAGAGATAAACACCATTGAGGGCAGCATCCTCGCTATGGAACTATCCGACCTCCAGTCGCTGGCCAAGGCCGAAGAGACACCAGCCTATGCCAAGACACTGGCCGTGGCGGCGATAATTGACTTGAAGAACGGCAAGACCACCACCATGGACAGGCTTATGGACAGGCAGTACGGTGCGCCGCAGCAGCGAGTGGACATTACAAGCAACGGCAACACCGTGGGGCAAGGCCGATCGATGACACGCGAGGAACAGGCAGAATATCTCCGCAGACTGGAAGAGGAATACTGACACGCACGCAATGATGAATGACAATGACATAGAGCGCATGTGGGTGCTTAGCAACCCTTTGAACTTCACCCGGTACTTCTTCAAGCTATCCGGGCAGAAGCGGTTCATTGTCGGGCACCACCACAAGACCGTGTGCAACGCTCTCAACCGTGTGCTTTCGGGAGAGATTAACAAGCTAATCATCAACATAGCCCCACGTTACGGTAAGACGGAACTGGCCGTTAAGAACTTCATCGCCATGGGGCTTGCCATCAACCCTGCCAGCAACTTCATTCATCTTTCCTATTCGAGCGACCTCGCGGTGGACAATAGCGTGGCCATTAAGGACATCGTGAACAGTGAGGCTTACCAGCGACTGTTTGAGACGAGGGTGAAGCATGGCAGCGACACCAAGGCACAATGGGACACTGAGCAAGGCGGCGGCGTTTATGCCACCTCAACGCTCGGACAGATTACTGGTTTCGGTGCAGGTGAGGTTGACCGTGTGGACGCACAGGGCAACCCTTTGCCCTACCGCTTTGCTGGAGCTATCATCATAGATGACCCCATTAAGCCCGAAGACGCACTGAGCGACGTGGTGCGTGAGAGAGTGAACCGCCGCTTTGAGACCACCATCCGCAACCGTGTGAACTCGCGCCACACGCCAATCATTATCATCATGCAGCGGCTTCACGAGCACGACCTTTGCGGCTATCTGCAAGAGATTGAACCCGACGACTGGACTGTGGTCAGTCTTCCGTGCGTCACCACTGACGCAGAGGGCCAGCGGCATCCGCTATGGGAGTTCAAGCACACGCTGGAGGAACTTGACAAGATACGTCTGGCCAACTCCTTTGTGTACGAGACGCAATACATGCAGAACCCCACGCCGATTGAGGGTTTGATGTATTCGCACTTCAAAACCTACGACACAAAGCCAATAGAAGCCCATCTGCCACGCCGCAAGTGCTACATCGACACTGCCGACACTGGTGCCGACTGGCTCTGCGCCATCTGCTACGATGAATATGCCAGCGGCTGCTACGTGACAGACATCTGCTTCACAAACAAGAGCATGGAGTACACCGAGCCAGCCGTGGCACGAATGCTCGCACGCAACCAAACGCAGGAAGCTGTGGTGGAGAGCAACAATGGCGGCCGAGGGTTCAGAAGAAACGTGGAGCGGCTTGTGCGTGAGCTTGGCGACTGGAGCATGGCCTTCACCGACCTTGCGCAGACGGCCAACAAGCAGACGCGCATTTTTACCAATAGCTCCAAGGTGCAGAACATGGTCTATTATCCCACAGGGTGGGAAGACCGTTGGCCGCTCTACGCCAACGCCATGAAAGCCTACCGCAAGGAGGGTGGCAACGAGCACGACGATGCTCCCGACTGCACCACTGGCATAGTGGAGCGGTTCGGCTCTGCCGCTGCCATGCAGCTATCCGACGAGGAAGAACGAGCCATTGAGGACGAGATTTACTAACCCCAAACCATACATTTATATATTATAAGGAGGAAAGGCAATGCCACCTATCAATCAAATTATCGACAGACAAAGGCGACAGCCGGGCGACATCATAGCCGACCTGAAGAACAAGACCATCGACGTTATTCCGTGGGAAAGACTGGAAAAGGAGTACAATCCACGCAAGCACCCCATCTACACCGACCGCGACTACCGCGACAAGGTGCGCCGGGGCAAGGTGGAGCGCATGACACGCATAACATACAGCATACAGAAACAGGCAGTGAAGCGCATGAAGGAGTTGATGTTTTCCACCCCAGTGAAACGTCGCTACACCACAGCCACGGAAGCCGAAAAGACAGCAGCGGCCATAATGGAGGCCGTGTTCAAGCGCAACCGCATCGATTCGCTCAACCTCAAGAGGGCGCACAAGCTATTCGCCAGTTGCGAGATGGCCACAATATGGTTTGCCCAACGTCAGGACACCGTGTATGCAGGTCAGGAGAGCAAACTGAAACTGCGGTGCCGTGTGTTTTCTCCCTTGGAGGGCGACGCTCTATATCCGCTCTTCGATGAGTACGACGACATGATTGCCCTCAGTGTGCAGTATTGCCGCATGCAAGGCACACAGAAGATTACCTACTTCGACACCTACACCGATGCAAACCACTACCGCTGGGCTAACCGTGGCAATGGCTGGCAGGAAGAGATGGAACCCGAACCGATAAGCATCAAGAAGATAGCTGGCATATACATCCACCGTGACCTGCCGATATGGGAAGATCAGAGCGACAACGGATATGAGCTGGAGTGGACGCAGAGCCGACAGGGCAACTATCTGCGCAAGAACAGCCGACCCACGTGGGTGATATATTCCGACAGTCAGCAGGTGGTTGCTCCCAAGGGCAAGGCGCAAGAACCAACCGACGACAACGCAGGGCGCAACGTCTTGCGCTATGGACAGAACGACAAGGCCGAGTATGCCACATGGAGTCAGGCCACCGACGCACTGAAGCTCCACACCGAGGAACTGCGCCGCAACATCCACACCACTTTGCAGCTGCCCGATATGAGCATGGAGCAGATGAAGTCAACGCCCATGAGCGGTGAGGCACGCAAGATGCTCTTCATTGACTGTCAGATGAAGGTGACCGACGAAAAGGGCGACTGGTTGGAGTTCTTCGACCGTGAAGTCAACGTGGTGCGAGCCTTTTGCAAGGAGATGTATCCCAGTCTAGCCGCCGCTTTCGATGCGCTTGTGGTGGAGAGCGTCATAACTCCGTTCCAGATAAACGACCGCTCGCAGCAGATTAAGGATATGAGCGATGCCACTGGCGGCAAGGCCGTCATGTCAAGGCGCACGGCCATACGCGAGCTTAACCTCGTGCCTGAAGAGGAGGTGGAAGAGGAGGAACGGCGCATCGGTGAGGACGAAGCCGCAGTGAACGACGCGTTCAGCAACGAGCCGACAATGTGAGAGGAGCACGCCCATGCCGAAGAAGATAGCCATAGGCGTATATGACAAGAAGCACAAGGCCAACCTCGCCAAGCGTGCCGCCAAGGTGAAGCAGCTCTATGAGGAAGCCATCAAGCGCATAGCCAAGGCCGCTGCGTCCGCCATTTCCGATGCAGACGCAGCGGCAGAGTTCAGCTTCGACGACTTCCCTGCACTGCGCAAGGAGACCGAAGCCCTCATGCGAGACCTCTGCTCCAGTCTGCAAGCCAACATCGAGGACGGCGACGAGGAAAGCTGGCAGCTCTCCAACACCAAGAACGACGCCTTGGTCAACTCCGTTGTGGGCAAGGCCAAGCTGCCCACCGACATGGTGAGCCAGTGGACGCATCCACACCTCGAAGCCCTTTCGTCGTTCATCGGCCGCAAAGAGGCAGGGATGAACCTCAGCAAGAGGGTGTGGAACCTCACCGAGCAGTTGAAAGCCGAACTGGAACTTGCCCTCGAACTGGGCATGGGTCAGGGCAAGAGTGCGGCGGAGTTGAGCCGCGATGTTCGTCGATACCTCAAACAGCCCGACAAGCTCTTCCGCCGTGTGCGCGACAAGAGCGGTGCTTTGCGTCTGTCCAAGTCCGCCGCTGCCTACCATCCCGGGCGTGGGGTGTACAGAAGCTCGTACAAGAATGCCCTGCGCATGACCGCTACTGAGAACAACATCGCCTACCGCACTGCCGACCACAACCGCTGGCAGAATCTGCCCTTTGTGCTCGGCATAGAGACGCGCATCAGCAACAACCATCCCAAGACCGACATTTGCGACACGTTCGATGGTGTGCAATTCCCCAAGGACTTCAAGTTCACAGGTTGGCATCCGTGGTGTCGCTGCTATGCCGTGTCGGTGTTGGCCTCGCAAGAGGAAATGGACGCTTACACCCGTGCAATCATCAATGGCGACGATGTAAGCAATTGGAAGTTCAAGGGACAGATAGACACCATGCCCGAAGAATTTAATCAATGGGTCAAGGATAACCGCGAGCGCATTGCCAACGCCAAGACACAGCCATATTTCATAAGGGATAACCAAAAGGCGGTGGAGGAAATCTTAAAGGGAAAGGGGAAAATCTTAAAAAAGAAGGAGAAAAGCAAGCCCAAGACACCGCTAACACCCGAGCAAAGGGCGAGGAGAAACGAAATCAAGGCAGAAGCCAAGAAACTGCTTCATGGTATGGAAATGCACAACGATTGTTTTGACAAGCCCATAACAATAAGCAACACAGCCATAAAAGAGTGGCTGAATCAGCCGTTTTCAGAAATTATGGCAAAGAACGAGGCTCTCTTGACGCTGCCGAAGCTGATAAAGGATGCGGAATATTTAGGGTATGGGGCAGACAAGCACGACCCGAACATAATAGCGCATTTCTTCCAGACCCAAATAGGCGGAGCAAACGCTTGGATAATAGTCAGAGAAATGGATGAAAAGTGTTCTGTCTATTCAATATCTGACAATGTGAGCATAATAGGGCATATAATAAAAAGAAGAGGGTAAAAACAAGGCATCTCCCGGAACTGCAATCCGGGACCCTATGCTTTCGCCCTCTTTCTTGATAATGCAAAGTAAAACATAATATTTGAAACAACAAAACTTAAAGCAAAAAAAATGAGAGAGTACACGCAACTTCCTTTATTTGAAGCCAGCGAGCCACAACCTCTTTCACTGGTGAAAAGA
>CAVKVO010000143.1:0-6639 GCA_963659575.1 Prevotella sp. CAG:1031 | reverse complement strand
AATGTAGGAGGGTCGGCGCCCTCGCCGACTCATCGCTCGCAAGAGCGAAAGAATGACGTTTGAGCACGAATAGAATGGCGTTTGAGCATGAATGATACGGCGAGGGCGCCGTACCTCCTATGCCTTGTGTTCTTTTTGCTGAGTGCAAAGCGAGGACGCTTCGCCCACTATAACCTTCTAACTGCGCAAAGGGCGACACGTTTCCGCATCGCCCTTTGTGCACATTGATTCTTCACTCTTCACTCTTCGTTCTTCACTCCAAAAGTTAGCCACAGCTTTATTCTCAGTCCGTCGTCACCTTTGTTTATTCGGATATGGCTTGGTTGCGCCTGCGGACCGAGCTGTTCGATGGGTTTGTATGAACGCATGCCAGGTATTTCCAGCAGGAATGAGATGTCTCCTTCGGGGAACGGCTGCATGGTGTGCTCGTTGTTGTTGCGGTAAGTGGGTTCTTCGGGCGTGAATACTCGCAGATAGAGGCCGTCGGTCTCACTCATCACCGTAAACGGAGCGGTGTCGGAGAGTATCTCAGCCCAGTAGGTATTGGCGTGATAACCCTTGAACTCCGGGTATATGAGCGGCTTTTCGCAGTCGCCCGTCACGGTGTTGTTATACGCCTTTTGCCAGATGTTGTAGTTTGTGCCCTGCTGACGGTTGCGCCAAACGCGGTAGGGACCGCGACCTAACCACCGCATGGCCTTGGCCGACTGTTCGGGATAGGAGAACGAAAAACCGAGGTTGGTCACATCCTTGTCGAAGAATTCACCCTCAAAACCGCCACCGTCGCGACGGTTGAGTATCACAGCATCCATACCAAGCAGTCCGTCGGCGGTCATTCGCCACACAATCGAGTCGATGGCACCAGTGTATTTCACTGTCAGCAGAGCGTCACCTCCGTCCTGTCGCGAGGTGATTGACTTCAGCTTAGCCTTCATTCCCACAGGCAACGGACCGTTGTTGAACGGTATTTCCTTGCCGTTTGACGTAACCGAAGTCAACATTCCCGTGGTGGAATCGAACGCAGCCTTGATGCCGTTGCCGCTTGTTAGTGTTGTTCCCTCCACAGTTGCCGATGCTTTAGTCGCACCTTTTTGCTCCTCGTTTCGGTGAGCGGCAAAGTATTCGTCGGCGTATTTCATCGGCCACGACCATACATTGATGGTGTCGCCGTGGCAGTCGGTAGCCACAAGTTGCAGCACGTCGCCGCTCTTTGCCTCGTCGGGCAGGGCAATCCGCACCACTGCACTCTCGCCGGGAGCCGCGTCGGGCATCGTTACTGTTCCTTCGGCAATGGTCTTCACTTCGGGTTTTCCAGCGGAAAGCGGCGACGGACACGCCAATACCTTATATATAATGGTGGCGTCACTTAGTTTTGAAAACAGAAAACGGTTGGTCATGGTCATGCGTCCGTCCCAGTCGGGGCGCACGGCAAGCGGAGCTATCTGTATTGGCGACCACACATCGCGGATGGTAAACCAACTTCCTTCCTTCTCGCGGTGCGGCCCCACCACGCCGTCGGGTGCATTTCCGCCGTCGGTGTCTATCGCTCCCTTGCGGTCAGTGCGCATCACGCCCTCGTCAGCCCACGCCCAGATGAAGCCACCGGCAAAGAGCGGATTGCGCGACCACGACTCCCAATACTCCTGAAGCGACGCTCCGCCACCTTTGTCGTACTGACTGTGCAGAAATTCCGTGGGCATAAACACGTTGTAGCCGTTGCCCAGACGTGCCACACCGGTCTGATAGGCAGGGTAGTGGTGGGCGTCAACACCGTCAAACAGTGCCCAGGGATGCACCACATGACGCTGCTGCGGGTCGTACTTGGCGAAGAGCGAGTCGAGAGCGAGGTTGAATCCACCCTCGTTGCCGTTGCCCCAAGCGAAGATGCAGGGGTGATTGGCGTTGGCGGCAAGCATTTCCTTCAATATCTTCGTACCAGTTGCGGTACTGTAATGGTTTTGCCAACCCGGCAACTCGTCAAAGTATAGCACTCCGAGCGAGTCGCAGAGGTCGAGTAGGGCAGCGTCGGGCGGATAGTGGGAACGTATGGCGTTGGCGTTCATACCCTTTATCAACTTCACGTCTTGCAGGTCGCGGCGGCGACATGTGGCGCGTCCCGTCTCGGGATAGAAGCAGTGGCGGTTGATGCCCTTTATCCTTAGTTTCGTTCCATTGAGATAAAAGCCGTCGCGACGACGGAACTCCACTGTGCGGAATCCCACCTTTTGCGCCATTGTGTGAGCCACTGTGCCGTCGGGAGCAATGAGATCCAGCGTCACGTCGTACATGTTCGGGTGCTCGGTGTCCCACAGTTTTGCACCTTTCCACGCCGTCTTTACAGTCTGAAACGCCTTAGCCTCCAGCTTTGTGGTCTGCGTTCCCAATCCTTTTACGGTTGTTTTCAATGTGTAACCGTCACCGAGTTCCTCGGCAAACAGTCCGATGTTGAGGCTTCCGTCGGCTCTTGCGTCGACGGTGGTGCGCTCTATGTGTGTCTTGGGCAGTGCGCGGAGCGTCACGGGACGGTATATTCCGCCAAACAACCACCAGTCGGCTCTACGCTCAGCGGAGTTCACCGACTTGTCAGCCGACTGCTTTGCTACGTTCACCTCAATCGTGTTTTTCTTCTTGCCGTACTGCAAAAACTTGCTGACGTCGTAGCTGAACGGAGTGAAACCGCCACGATGGGTGTCGCCCACCTGCTGACCGTTCACCGTCACTGTAGCATCGGTCATCACGCCTTCAAACACCAGTTCCACTTTCCTGCCGCTCCACTCCGACGGAACGGTGAAGGTGCGACGATAAAGTCCAGTCTCATCGCTCACCTTACCGCCCTTTTTCTTGTAGTAGCGACCGTAAGTGTATTCGCCGAAGCCCTGCTGCTCCCAGCACGACGGCACCTTTATCTTGCTCCATCGTCCGCTCTTCATGCCTTTGGAGCACAGAAAGTCCCACGTGGTGGCATCGTCGGTGTCGTGTCCCGACAGATATATCGTTTCGGTTTGCTGCCCAAAAGCCGACAAGATTGCGGCGAGCAAGGCAAATGATAATAGTTTTCTCAACATTGTTTTGTCTTTGAATTTATATGGTAGGAGGTACGGCGCCCTCGCCGTATCATTCGTGCTAAAAGGGTACAATGGAAGGCTGCAGTGGGCGAAGCGTCCTCGCTTTGCCCTTAGCGCAGAGGGCACGGGGTAGGAGGGTCGCCGCCCTCGGCGATCCCATCGCTCGCAAGAGCGAAAGAGTAACATTTGAGCACGAATGATACGCCGAGGGCGGCGTACCTCCTATGCCTTGTGTATTTTTAGCTTATGGCAAAGCGAGGACGCTTCGCCTACTATGCGCAGCGATTCTTCATTTTGCGCCAGCAATCGGGAACAAATAAAACTTCCTTCCTGCTTTATAATCAACCATCCACTGATCCACCACGATGTGGTTGTCCAGCGCCTTGATGGCGAGCGTATGATTGCCTGCTTTCAGACCGTCGAGCTTCAACTCGCGCACTGCCTGACCACGCAGCACGTTCAGTTTCCAACGCTCCGAGCGGAACGGTTCTTTGAGCGAGAATACCTGCGGTGCTGCTCCGTCTACGCTCACGCTGAACCTTATGTCACCCTTGTCGTTGGGTTGCGTGGGTATGAGAGCCACTCGGAGCACTGCGTCGCCGTCCTTTTCAGTAGCAAAATTGTATGTCAGTTCGCCGTCCTTAGGCAGAGCCACTGCGTTCATACTGTGACCGAGCATCTGCACCGGTTGCGCACCAGCCGTAGCCTTTTGGTAGTCGCAGGCATTGCGGGCTATCGCGCCGTCGGTCTTCAGCGGATGAGCCTCGCTCTTAGAAGCCTTTTTTACGTATTCGTCCACCTCCTTGTCGGTGAGCAGCGTGGGCAAGGACGGTGCGAGGAACACCGGGAGGTCTCTCGGACGCATGTTCATCGACCTCTTCCACTTGCCTCCGGCCATAGTGTCGTTGTAGTATTCAGTCAGTGAGCGCACCTCCTGATAAGCCTTCTGGCTCTTTGCCGTGGCGGTGTAGAGACGGTTGTTGTAGTCGAACATACCCTTGAGCGTGTTGCTGCCCTGCATCAGTGAGCGAGCGCGCTGGGCTTCGAGCATCTTCCTGGCGTGAGCCTCGGCGGCAAGCACGGGATATTTGATGGCTGCAAAATATGCGTCCTTCAGTTCGGGACGTATGGTTGATTCCACCTCTTTTATCTTTTCAGCCACCGAAGCGTAGTTCTCCAGATAGCGGTCAAGCTCGTTGCCAAACTCCGATGTGGAGAACTCGGTGTCAGCTGCAGGACTCAGTCCGCGCGGATAGGTCTTCTTGTCCAGTTCCACTTGGTTCCATCCCATAAACTCCGGTCTGCGCTCACCGCACAGGCGGTAGTATTCATACATTGCCGGGAATAACTTCTTTCCGGCTTCTTCGCCAAACATACGGCACAGCCAGTTCTCATAGTGCTGATTGAGCGTGGATGCGTTCACACAGTCGATGTTCCACGCCATATCCAAAAACAGTTCCAGATCGTAGCCAGCCACCTTTGGGTCATGCACGTTCACTATCCACAGTTTGCGCACATTGTGGTCGTATGCTGCGCGCATCTCGTTGTACACCAGGCCCGGCTGTGTGGCAGACAACCACAGATAGTCGTGCGGACGACCCCAGTAGCTGAGGTGATAGTACACACCACCGCCACCGCTGCGCTTCTGTTCCTCAGCGTTAGACAGTCGCGTCATGTAGCCGTAGTTGTCGTCGCACCACATCAGCGTCACGTAGTCGGGCACCTTGAGTCCCTTTTCGTATATCTGCAACACCTCTTTATATGGTACGAACACCTGCATCTGCTTCGACGGGTCGCCGATGTACTTGCTGATAAGCTGCTGCTGGTCGTCAATCACCTGTTGCAGGGCGTTGAACTTCTCGGTCATTGTCTTCACGCCTTCCATCGAACCGTCGTGTATGCCGCGCATACCGATGGTGAACATGTTTCCTCCTGTTGAGCCTTTCACCTCTTTCAGACGCTCCGTCCAGTAGTTCTGCACAGCCTGTTTGTTGGTGATATAGTTGAAGTTGCCACGCTCCTTCACGTTCCATTCGTCCACATTGTTGCGCAACAGCGGTTCGCAGTGCGACGAACCTATGGCTATGCCGCAACTGTCGGCCACGGCCTTTGCACCCGGAATCTTGAAGAATGCGGTGGTTCCGGTGTGCATGCCCGGCCAGATGGCGTTGGCTCTGAGGCGCATGAGCAACTGAAACACGCGGCGATAGGTGTTGCGACCTATCGTGCCGAAGTTGGCTTTGTCGTAGGTAGAATAGCTCCACGGACGCAGACTCCAGTCCTCGTCGTTGAGGAATATTCCGCGAAACTCCACCGATGCACCCTGCACGGTGTTGTAATCACTGTCAATCACGAGTCTGTTGCGCCGCTCCGGCTTCACGTCGCCCCACCATATCCATGGGTCAACGCCAGCCATGCGAGACAGCTCAAGCAGTCCGTAGGCAGCACCTCTGCCGTTTGCTCCCACCACGGTTATCTGGTTGCCCACAACCGACAGACTGAATCCGTCGGTCTTGCCTGCAAGCTTTTCTATGTCAACGCCGTTTTGAACCAGTTGTTTCTTCACCGAGGCCGAAGCCTTGTCGAGTTCCACTATGCGTATTGCGGCATTGTTTTCGCTGCCAGCCACGGCCTTGTGACCTGTTACGGCCTCCATATCTTCGGCAAACATGGCTATGGCGGTGGCCACCACGGGTTCCGCCTTCTTTGGAGCGCAGTATGTCACGGCCTTTGTACCGTCATACCACACCACATCAGCAGCCACAGCCGCCGTCGAGTGCCACACGAGTGACAATGCCATTGCCGCCATGGCAACGCCGATTCTGCTCTTTCTCACTGTTTTCATCATATCTTTCGGTTGTATTAATATTGTTTTAGCGTTTTTGTGTATGTTGTTGTATGCTTCATTACGTAGGAGGTGCGGCGCCCTCGCCGCATCATTCGTGCTCAAAGGCCTACCCTTTCGCTCTTACGAGCGATGGGATCGCCGAGGGCGGCGACCCTCCTAAGTTACCCTTTGCGCTAAGGGGTCGGCGAGGACGCCAACCCTCCTGCCTCGTGCACTTGTTTCTGCCTGTAGTAGGCGCTGCGTCCTCGCTGCGCCCTTGTGCATATGGTAATTATTAGTTGCTTCACTCTTCACTTTCGTAAGAGGAAGGCTATTTGGTAATCTTTGCGCCCTGAAGGGGCAGCTACCCATAGCCCAGGGCAACGCCCTGGGTAACGTAAGGCCAAAAGCTAACTTGCGCCCTGTAAGGGCAGCTGCTTTATTATACATTATTATATATAGGCAATACAACTGGTCTATGTGCAGTTGCCCCTTTAGGGTGCACAAGCGCATCCAGCCAACTCTTTGGCGTCACTTCTTTATGCAAAAGTAGGTAGTAGCGTCCCCCTTTCACTTGGTTTTTTGTTCAAAAAATAGTGAAAACGTACCGTTTGGGGCAAAAAACAGGCACAGGGGAAGTGAAGAGTGAAGAACGAAGAGTGAAGAATTAATGTGCGTGAAGCTTGTAGTGGGCGAAGCGTCCTCTGTGCACATGAATTCTTCACTCTTCGTTCTTCACTCTTCACT
>CAVKVO010000142.1:0-6750 GCA_963659575.1 Prevotella sp. CAG:1031 | reverse complement strand
GCAAAGCGCTTGAATGTCTTAGGCAGGCGCGAGCTGTAGAGCACGGTGAGGTTGGGTTCAGGCGACGGACCCATGTTGATGAGAGTGTGCAGGAAGCGGTAGTCGTTCTTGGTCACCATAGAGCGTCCGTCCTGTCCCAGTCCGCCCACTTCGAGCGTAGCCCACACGGGGTCGCCAGAGAAGAGTTCGTTGTATGCCGGGATGCGTGCAAACTTCACCATGCGGAACTTCATCACCAGGTGGTCTATCAGTTCCTGAGCGTCGGTCTCTGTGAGCGTGCCTTCCTCAAGGTCGCGCTGGATGTATATGTCGAGGAATGTTGACACACGGCCTACCGACATGGCGGCACCGTTCTGTGTCTTCACCGCACCGAGATAGCCGAAGTAGAGCCACTGCACGGCCTCGCGAGCATTCTGCGCAGGCTGTGATATGTCGAATCCATACTCAGCAGCCATAGCCTTGAGACCCTTGAGAGCCTTTATCTGAAGGGCCACTTCCTCGCGCAGGCGTATCACCTCGTCAGACATTTCGTGCTCGCCCATCTCTGCGCGGTCACGGTTTTTCTCCTCAATCAGATAGTCGATACCATAGAGAGCCACGCGGCGGTAGTCGCCCACGATACGGCCACGACCATAGGTGTCGGGCAGACCCGTGAGAATGTGGTTGTGGCGCACCAGTTTCATTTCCGGTGTGTAGGCATCAAACACGGCATCGTTGTGCGTGCGCACGTATTTAGTAAAGGTGTCGTGGATATGCTCAGAGGGAGTGTAGCCATAGTTGGCGCACGACTGCTCAGCCATCTTCAGACCACCACCGGGCATGAAGGCACGCTTCAGCGGTTTGTCGGTCTGCAGACCCACCACAGTCTCCAGGTCTTTCATGCTGTCGTCGATATAGGCAGCTCCATAGGCAGTGAGACTTGCCGGAATCTCCGTCTCCATGTCGAGCACTCCGCCCTTGGCGCGCTCCTCTTTCTGCAGTTCCTTCAGCCTACCCCACAGCTTTGTGGTGGCCTCAGTCGGTCCCTCCAGGAACGACTCGTCGCCATCATACATGGTGTAGTTCTTCTGGATAAAGTCTCTGACATTGATTTCCGATTTCCAAGCGGTTCCCTTGAACCCTCTCCATTCTTTTCTTGCGTTGCTCATTTGTGTTATAAATGGGTTATGAATTATTCCTTTTTTCGGTAAAACTTCAAATTGCGGGCTGCAAAGTTACAAAAAAACAGTCGTCCATCCAACACCCTCTCCACGCCATCCACTACTTTTACAAATGCGCACAAGCAGAGCATAGCGATATAGACGCGAATGTATGTTCACGTTAAACATCTGTCAGTCTGATTGTTTCCGCATATCCTTCAAGCTGATTTTCCATTGCACACAGAGCGGATTTTCGATTACGAATCGATAGAAAAATATTTGAAAATCACACTTTTTAGGTAGACCAAATTGGCGATGTATTTCGCCTAAAAAACCGACCTCGGTAAGTGGTTGACTGCCAATGGGTTCAAAAAGTGGCCCACTTACGGTGCAAAAGTGGCCCATTTACGGGTCGTAAACGGCCCACTTACGAGTGCTAAGTGGGCCACTTACGATGCGCAAGTGACTCACTTACGACAAGCATAGGACAAAAACCAATGAAAGAGAGCGTGTCAAAACTGGCACGCTCTCCCATTGTTATCCTTATCTCAATCCCTCTACCTGAGTGTTTGAGGAATCTCCGGCATTGCTCCCGCCTGCGTGCATACATAGGCACTCACCTCCACTGCACGCTTGTGAGCGTCGGCAATGCTGTCGCCACGCAGTATACTGGCGCAGAAAGTTCCGGTGAAACTGTCGCCGGCTCCCACGGTATCCACCACGTCCACCTTGGGAGTTTCCATATACGACATGCTGCCCGGAGCAAACACATAGCTGCCGTTTACACCGCAAGTGAGCACGAGCATGTCCAGATTGTACTTGCCGAGGATGAGCCAGCACTTGTCCTGGATGTCAAGACCGGGATAGCCAAAGAGTCTGCCCAGCGTGACCAGTTCCTCATCGTTTATCTTCAGGATATTGCACCGAGACAAACTCTCGCAGATTATGTCCTTGTCGTAGAAGTTCTGACGGAGGTTGATGTCGAATATCTTGAGGCAGTTTTGCGGCGTATGGTCAAGAAACTGGTATATGGTGCGGCGGCTCGACTCGCTGCGCTGCGCCAACGAACCCCAGCACACGGCACAGCAGTTGACCGCCACTTCGCGTATGCTGTCGGTAAAGGGTATGTTGTCCCACGCCACTCCCAGTCTGATGTCATAGGTAGGCACTCCGTCGGCATCGAGAGTCACCGGCACGGTGCCCGTGGGATAGTCCACACGCGGCAACACATACTTCAGTTGCTTCTCGTCGAGGATGCGGAGAGCCTCATCGCCCAACTCATCATTGCCTATGGCACTCACCGCCACCGAGCAAAGCCCGTGCTGACCGGCATGATAGGCGAAGTTGGCGGGAGCGCCGCCCAGTTGCGAACCCGTGGGAAGCACGTCGAAGAGTATCTCGCCCAGTCCCACACAATACTTGTTTTCCAAATTATCTGTTGTGCTCATATCAAATATCTATTGCGGTTATACGTATATATATAATGTGTAATCACGATTACAGTCGTTTGACATAGGTGAAAAGATAGGCCACGCCCACGGCCATCACAGCCACGGCACCAGTCTGTCCCACGGCATCGCTGGCCAAGCCCATGAAGATGGGGAACACCGTGCCGCCGAAAAGTCCCATCACCATCAGTCCGCTCACCTCGTTCTTCTTCTCCGGCAGTGCAAGCAGAGCCTGCGAGAACACTATTGAAAAAACGTTGGAGTTGCCATATCCCACAAGGGCAATGGCAGCATAGAGCACTGCCTTGCTTGTGCCCACAAACATACCGGCCATGCTGAGCGCCATCATCACTATGCTGATGAGGAAGAAAGTGCGGGCCTTCATCATGCGCAGGAAGAACGATCCGGTGAGACATCCCACGGTGCGGAATATGAAATAGAGCGATGTGGCAAAGGCTGCCTCGTTGAGAGTCCAACCCAAACGCTCCATGAGGAGTTTTGGAGCTGTGGTGTTGGTGCCCACGTCGATGCCCACATGACACATGATGCCGATGAAGGAGAGCAGCACGATGGGTTTGCCCAGCAGAGCGACGCAACTCTTTATGCCGGAAGCCTTGCCCGTGCGGTGCTCTTCGGGAATGTTGGTGGCACCGAGCAATATGATGGCCGCCACACCTATCACCATGTATATGGGAAAGAGTATGCGCCAGCCGTAGCCGAAGGATGGTATAGTGGCCATAGCTCCCCACATGGCTATGTAAGGCGCAAGAAACGAGGCGATGGCCTTGACAAACTGTCCGAAGGTGAGTGTGGAGGCGAGATTGCCCTCAATCACCATCGAGACGAGCGGATTGAGCGATGTCTGCATCAGCGTGTTGCCTATGCCCAAGAGCGAAAACGCCACGAGCATCAGCGCAAAACTCTCGCCGAAGAGGGGCAGAAGCAATGCCACTACAGTCACCAGGAGCGACAGCAGCACCGTGTTCTTTCGTCCTATGCGGTTCATCAGTATGCCCGTAGGCACGCTGAACACGAGAAACCAGAAGAACACGAGCGAGGGAAACATATTGGCCGTGGCGTCGTTGAGCGCAAGGTCTTCCTTCACATAGTTGGACGCAATGCCCACCAGGTCTACGAAACCCATGACGAAGAAGCAGAGCATCACGGGGATTATTGCAAGTCTGTTGGTTTTCATATCAATGTCAGGTTTAGGGTTTATAGTCAGAGTGCCAGCTTGTGAACCTTAATGTTGGTGTATTCGGCCTTGCCACCCTTGGTGTAGAGCTTCACGTTCTCATAGGGAGCCACGGGAAACACAAGGTTGGTCATGGCTATGCGGCCGCCGTCGACAAACAGTTCCACCGACGACTTGTCCACGAAGATGTCCACATGATAGGTTTTCTTGCCGTCTTCACAAAGGCTGAGCGGCGCCCATGTGGCAAGGGCGAAGTCGTTCTTGTAGTTTATCGAGTTGGTTATGCGTGCCGGCTGCTTGGCCTGAGCCTCACGTTGCTTGTCCCAAGCCAGCTCAATGTCGTGGGGCACCGACCTCTTTCCGAAGTCTGTCAGTCCGCTCTCAGTCCTGTCTGTCACAACGCGACCCTTCTTCATGTCGAAATAGATGAGGGTTCGCTCGCGCTTGTTGTTGGATATTTCTATACCTGCAATGCCGTTCTCGTCGGGAGTGACGTCGGCCTCTATCTCAAAAGCTCCGTCCATATTAGCAGCCGCGCCCTTGATATCCTTGCTTCCGTCCACGGTTTCGTCGCCCAAGTCATGGCTCACCTTTCTCAACGCCAGCACCTCCGGGGCAGGACCCTCCTGCACATAGTACTTACCGTTCTTCTCAAAGAGCTTCAGTTCACGCGGCAATCCGTTGGCACCGCGATTCTGCTTGAACGGAGTGAGGTTGGCATACTGCCAGTTGCTCATCCATGTGAGAGCCAGCACACGGTCGCCCGTGTTGGAGAAGGTCACTGTGGCGTAATGGTCTTTGCCGTAGTCGAGCCACTTGACATCGCCTGAGTCGGGACAAGTGAAGTTCTTGCCGTCGAAGTCGCCCACGAAATACTCCGTAGCACTGCCTCCGAAGATGCATCCGGGATTGATATTCATAATCATAACCCACTTCATGTTCTTCTTGTCGCCGTTCACAGGCAACTGGAAAAAGTCGGGACACTCATACTGGCAGGGCTGTTGACCCATGCCTTCGCCGAAGGCGCTGATGTAGTCCCACTTCTTCAGGTTCTTCGACTTGTAGAGACGCATCTCCTTGTCGGCCGACACAATCATATACCAGCACCGGCCTTTCTCATACCAGAACACCTTCGGGTCGCGGAAGTCCTTCAGTCCGTCAAACGGAGTGAGCACTGGATTGCCCTTATATTTGGTAAAGGTGCGCCCATTGTCAGTGCTGTAGGCCATACACTGCACCTCATCGTGGTTCGCACTGTTGTTGGTGTAGATGGCAATGATGGCTCCCTTGCCGTAGCCAGCCGTGTTCTTGAAGTCAATCACGGAACTACCCGAGAAGATGTGGCCCATCGTGTCGCGGGCAATGGCCGGGTCAAGATGCTTCCAGTGTATGAGATCCTTGCTCACAGCGTGTCCCCAGTGCATGTTACCCCACTTGCTGCCATAGGGATTGTGCTGGAAATAGAGGTGATACTCGCCGTCCTTATACACCATACCGTTAGGGTCGTTCATCCATCCATAGAGAGGCGTGAAGTGATAGGAGGGACGATAGTAGTCGGTGTTGGTTGTGTCAAAGGTGTCACTGAGCTTCATCAGGTTCAGGGCTAAAGCATCCCTCTTCAGTCCAAGGATTTTCACAGTGGCAGTCTTGCCGTTGCCCAGTGCGAACGGCACGTAGTAGTCGGCACCAGTCTGCGAGAGACGCACGTCCATCCATGTGTCTTCCTTACTGCCGGTGTCGAGTAGCACCTGTGCCTCGTCCTTTTCTTCCTGGATAGGCAATAGCAGATACTTCGTGGAGTTCTCTATTCTTATAATAGTGGTGTCACCCTTATGTTCTATATTCATCTTCTGGGCAAATGCTGAAGCCGTGGCAGTCATTGACAGTCCAAGGCATAGTGTCTTAATCAAATAGGTTTTCATAATAATATCGGTTAAGGTGGGTTATCGTATATAGTATGTTACAACTTCAGTGATGCGGTGAACTCTACTGTAAAGGGACGGAGATAGCTGCCGGTCATGAGCTGGTTGTTGATGCCCTGTGCCTCTTCCTTGGTGATAAGCTCGGCACCTGCAATGCTGCCCTTGGCTCCCGTCTGGTTGAGAAAGTTGACTACGGTGCACCCAAGAGCCAGACGCTTGGTGGCTTGCCAGTTCACTCCGCCAAAGGTTTCCCAGTGGCCGTTGAAGTAATAGGCCTCGTTGATGTTGGCATAGGTCTTGCTGAAGTAGCGGAAACTGGTCCATAGCTTGATGTCTTTGGTTATCATATAGCTCGGATCCAACTCGATGAGCACCTCGGGAATCTCTGCTACAGTGTTGCCGGTGGCATTGATGTTGCCCACATAGCCGTCGTTGAAGGTGATGCTCGTCTCATATTTCTTGTAGGTAGGCTTCTGATAGGTGAAGAGAAAGTGGAAGTCGAAGCCCTTGAACGGATGAGCTACGGCATCTGTTGTCCATCCCCATGTCTGGATGTCGTATGTTAGCGGAGCCGCCTTAATCTCACTGCCGTGCTGAAGGTTGAGCGTAGAGTTGTTGTTTGTCTTCGATATGTAGGAGAAGAGCGAGGTTAGGCTCAGCCAAGAGTTGTTGTAGTAGATACCGGCACGGCCAAGTGGCACACTAATCTTGTCCACATTGGGCATGGTAGCCGGTGCAAAAGCCTCAAACTTGGGGTGCTGTACGATGTAAGTGAAGTCGCCTGTGAAGCCGAAATTGTCCGTCAACTTATATGAAGCAGCCACAGAGAAGTCGTAGTTCAACCAGTTGTAGCTTAGGCTGGCAGGCGTTATCTTGGTTCCATCTGCCGCAGTTGCACCAAGATAATAGTCGGCAAAACGTCCGACAAACTCGCCGTTGCTGTTCTTCACAGCGGCATTCTCTCCCTTCAGACGCTGCCACTCCAGGCGAGCACCGTAGTAGAGATTCAACTTAGAGGTCACGTTCCAGTCGTGGGTGAAGTAGAG
>CAVKVO010000141.1:0-6787 GCA_963659575.1 Prevotella sp. CAG:1031 | reverse complement strand
TCGCCCACTATAGGCTACAACAGCGCAGGAATGATACGGCGGGGGCGCCGTACCTCCTACAGGCAACGTGAGCCAAGGGCAAAGCGAGGACGCTTCGCCCACTAAACTGCGCACATCGATTCTTCATTCTTCATTTTCTTGGCGCAGCAATTATACATTATACATTATTCATTATACATTATTTCTCACACCGAGTACATCCTGCAAATACCCAAGTAGGGACATGAGGAGCAGAGGTCGATGTTGTCGGTGGGTTGGAAAGAGATGTCGGGATTGAATATCTCCGCAATCTTTTCGGTGAGCATTTCGGTGAAGGTGGTGCTGACGGAACGGATGTCACGCACGGGAGTCTTCTCCAGACAGAGAGTCGGGTCGTAGTCTTTGGCAGAGGCGTTGCGGATGAATAAAAGAGCTGGACTGACGGGTAGGGACGAAGAACTGTCGCTGACAAGCGCGGCATAGAGGAAAGTCTGGAGATAGTAGTCGCTGTGGTTCTTCAATCCCTCGGGACTGAAGATGGCTTCCACCGACTTCAGACTGCCTTGCGGTTTGCTTCCCGTCTTGTAGTCCACCACACGGATGCGCTCCTCACCATCCACAATCTTGTCGATGCGGTCGATGCGTCCGCCGATGGTGGTGGTAAAACTGTTTTGGCCGGATGGAACACTGATTTCCTTGGACACACAACTCTCCAGACCCAAGATGTCGAACGGGGCGAGCGAGGCATCCACCTCAATCAACCGCCGCAGATAGGCCACGATTACCTCACGACTGATGAGTTGCATACCGTTGTATTCCGGTCGGCGACGACTGTCGAGACCACACTTGAACAGTTCCTTGGCGAAGGCTTCGTCCACGGCACGCTCTATCTGCACCCCCGTTTTCAGTATGCCCTCAAGAGCTTCACGGCTGATGTGATGGCTCTGTCCCATGATGCTGCGGTAGATTATCTCCGCCGCACCGTGGAAGATATTTCCGAATAGGCGGTTCTGCATCTTGTCCTCATCGGGGTCTTCCGCCTCCTTCAGTCCACATACGTAGTTGTAGAAGAACTGCAGTTGGCACCGCTGATACCTGTTGATGGCCGTGGGAGTGAGCAGCGGACTATCACCGGTGCGTCCCGAGTTTCTCGCTTTGTCGAAGCGCGCGAGCAGCAAGTCCATCACCTTGCTGTCCTTCTCGATGGCTTGGGGCACGTTGGGCACCAGTTCCTGTCCGGCAAGCAATTTTTGCTTCTTGATGTCGTGACCGCTTTCCACGAGGAACTGGAGCATGAAACGGCTCATTTCGCCCGTCTTACCGTCCGACGTGGCGTTGTTGTACATGATGGTGATGTCGGTTGCGCGCTGCAACAGACGGTGGAAGTAGTAGGAATATATCGACACCTTGTTGTCGATGGTGGTCAGTTCGTATGCCTTCCTTATATTATAAGGTATAAACGAACTGTCGTTGACCCCCTTGGGCATATCCCCCTCGTTGCAGGACAGCAGGAGAACGTGGTCGAAATCGAGGTTGCGCGTTTCGAGCACACCCATTATCTGCACCCCCTCAGCCGGTTCGCCGTGGAAAGGCACGGAGGTGGACTGGATAATCTGGTTGACAAGTCGCTGCAAAGTGATTATGTCCACGCACAAGTCGCCCGAGGCGATGAGCGATTTGAGGCGGTTGGTGATCTGATACATGCGGAACAGCGACTCCTGGAGCAGCGGGTCATCGGCTCCGGCGGCGTTGGCACCAGTGGCTACCGACTTGACGATGGCCGCAACCCAGTCGATCATGCGCTCCGAAGGCGACAGTCCGTCGTCCTTTATGGCGGTGCAGAACAGCATGGATGTAGGTTCGTCGATGCACAGTTGGGCCGACGGAATGTAGTATATCGGCGGATTGGAAATCGTCTTCAGCAGTTCCGCGCAACTCTCTGACAGATAAACCATGTACGGATTGGCGAGTACGGAGCGCACTGCCTTGAGCCGGTATCGGTCGGAATGAGGTATATAACCCGAAACGCGCAGGTTGAACAATGCAGCCACCAGCGAACTCACCGGCGAGAGGGCAAGCGGATAGCCAGTGGTGATGTTCACCGGACCGGTCTCGCCCGGCAGACTCCGTACAACCGCCTTGAGGAGTTTTTCGTTGCACAACACGATGGCCGTGTTGCGCCCTGCCGAGATTCTGCCCTGCTGCCTTAGCCACGTACTAATGTGGTGCGCCTGGGCTGTCTCCGTGGGTGAGGCTATGTAGGTGATGTCCTTCTTGCGGCTGAGGTTGTCGTAGATGTCCGACGAGTTGTCCAGTTCGTTGGGGAAAGCGTCGAGATAGGCCGACACATAGTGGCCCGCCTCGTTGTCAGGACGGCCGTCGCGGATGCCCATGTGCGTGTTTTTGCCCATATAGTAGCGGTCGAAGTCCCAGTAGAACGCCGCCTTGTCCTCCTTCATCAGTCGGGCGAACAGTCGCTGCTCAACCTTCTGGAGCACGTTGAAACCCACAAACAGATATCTTTCACGAGTGAACGTAAGCGTTTCGTCGTTGACCACACGCCGATAGAGTCCGCCCTCGTAGGCCAAACCCTCCGCTTCGATGCGACGGTTGAACGAAGTGTAGATGTCGAAGAAGTGGCTCCAGAGACTGAGGAACCGCTTTTTCAGTTCCGAATTGTGGTCTTCGGAGAAGTTGCTGAAGAAACTGCGTATCACAGCCACCTGCTCCTTGGTGAGATACGACACATCGTCGAGTTCGTGCAGGTCGCGCACGTTGGCAAACACCTTGCTCGGGTCGGCCATGTTTTTGTCTATATCGTCGAAATCAGCCAGCATCACCTGTCCCCAACCATAGAAATGGTCGAGCGTTTCGTCTATTCCGGTACACTCCACGAAACTCTTGTGGAGGTCGCAGATGAGTTTGAGTTGGTCGCCAACGGCAAGATTGGAATGTTGCCTGTACAAATCGCTAATGGTGATATATGCAGGCGACCAAATCGGTTGCCCGGCTTTCTCAGCCAGAATGGAGTTGAGAAAGAGCGAAGCACGCTTGTTGGGGAACACCACCGCTATGCGCGACAGGTCGTAACCGTACTTCTTTATTATATCGTCCGCTACACTTTCGAGAAATGTCTTCATACTTCTACAATTTTGTTAGAATAAACATACCACAGGAAACCGCTGACATTCTGGTAGCCCATGGCCGTCAGCAGAGCCATATATTCCATCACTTGCGCCTTGTGCTGCTCCTTTGGCCGTCCGAACTTGAAGTCCACGACAATCATCTCCTTGCCGTCGGTCATCACGCGGTCGGGTCTGCGCTCCATGACCTTGCCCGTTTGTGGGTCTTTGGTGAGTATGGTACACTCGTTGAACAGCCTCCAGCGGTCGGAAAACCAGTCGGCCACGCGCTTGTCAGTCAGTCTGTCGCCCAGCATCTTGATGAGCTGCGCGTGCGACTGCCCCTCCTCATACAGCACACCGTCGCTCTCCATCTGTCGCAGTGCACTGTCGATGTCGTCGGTGGTGCGTATTGAGGAAAACACCTTGTGCAGTATCTTGCCCATGTTGAGGTATTTATGCTGCTCGTCGTCTTCGTTTTCCCCAACAAAATCGCGGCTCTGGTTGCTCTGTCGGAACACCGTTTTGGCCTCAAACACCTCCATCTTCAGCGTGATGTCGTCAGCCGGTTGCATGAATACGTTGGCCGTAGGTTTTTCGGCCTTGTCCTTCTTGCCGATGAACTGCTCTCCATATTCAAACACGGTTGGTTCGTTGGCGTCCTCTCCGCCCGAAAGCACCGCACCGTCCAGAGCGTCCGCCACATTGGGCAACACCTTTTTGATGGTGTCGGAGCGATAGGCCGCACTGCGGTCGGCACCAATCACATACAGATTGTGGCTCGCACGGGTGAACGCCACATACAGCAGGTTGAGGTTGTCAACAGTGTTCTGGAAGTGTTCGTGGTTGTAGTCCTTCTCATACACGGTGTTTTTCAATGCCTTGGCACTGTATTCCACCGGCACGAGCGGCAGTTCGTTGAACGGCGCACGGTCGGGTTTGCACCACAGCACGCCCCCTTGCTCCATTTTCCAGTCGCAGAAGGGGATGATGACATTGTCAAACTCCAGTCCCTTGCTCTTGTGTATCGACAGCAGACGGATGCCATCCACGTCGTCACTCTGTATGGTGTTTGCCCCGATGTGAGCGTCCCACTCCTCCAGGAACGTGTCTATACCCGCAAAACTCTCCTCCGACAGTTTGCCGAGTTTGTCGAAAAAGGCGCAGACATAGGCACTCTGCTTCTCCAAACGGTCTATTCCGAACATGGAGTAGAGGCTTTCGGCCATGTCGTAGAGCGGCATCTGCACGAGTTCGCGCCGTTTGCTCACGAAATCCGCAGGCAACAGGCAATCATAGGCACCGCTGTCGGTGAGCAACTCACTGTCCGACAGGTTGCGTCCCAGTATTTTCGTTTGGTAGACCTTTGCCAGAGCAGCCTTCACCAGCATGTCGTCGCCGTCGAGCAGCAGTCGCATGGCCATGACGATGGTGTTCACCGCAAGCGACGCGTCGAGCCGGAACGCCTCGTTGGACACAATCTGCACCTCGGGAAGCCTATCCGACATATACTTGGCTATGAGCGGTATGTACTTGTTGGTTCGGATGAGTATGGCGATGCGGCGCGGCTCAATGCCTTTCGCTATCAGCTCCTCCACAATGTCGCCCACACGTTCGAGCGTAGCCTCGTCGCCGTCGTCTTTAGGCAGCAGAGTGATGTTGACATATCCCTCGTTGCCGCGCTTTTGGGGCACCTCCTGCCGCACGTCACTGTATGCCTGGAGCAACTGGTCGGCCTCGTTGTCGTTGCCGTCGCCGAGGTTGTCGCGCTCCAGACGTGCCGCTTCGGCGAAGAAAGCGTTGTTGAACTCCACCACGCGCCGCGTAGAACGGTAGTTGGTGGCAAGGTTGCGAATCTCCAGTTGCTGTTTGGGTTGCGGAAACTGAAGGTTTATACCGTTCAGCAGTCGCCAGTCGCCGGCTCGCCAACGGTATATACTCTGCTTCACGTCGCCCACGATGAGGTTTGACGCACCGCTGCGACTCATACATTCGAGCAAGAGAATCTTGAAGTTTGCCCATTGCAGCGTACCCGTGTCCTGAAACTCGTCAATCATGATGTGGTCAAGACGGGTGCCGATTTTCTCGTAGATGAACGGCGAGTCGCTTTCGCCAATGAGCGAATGGAGTATATGCTGCGTGTCGGCGAGCAGGAAGCGGTTGGCGTCTTCGTTCACTTCGCGTATCTTCCGCTCAATACTGCCCAGCAGACGCAGTTTGTAGAGATGCTTCAGCGTGAGGTTTGACGACATGAAGCGGTCATACTGCGATGGTCTCTCCCTGCGCGCTTCGGCCAGCAGCGGCATCAGGCGTTCATTGGCCACGGTGATAATCTGGTCGCGCCGCTTGCTTGTTTTCGAAGACCACGCCTCAGGAGTTTCGGCGGCAGCCAAAACGTATGTGTTTTCAAGACTCTCGTCCAGCAGTCCCTGCTTCAATTTCAGGAAGAAACCCGCTGGGCCAGACTTTTTTCTCACGAGGTCGTCAATCGAAAGTCCCTCTGCTTCCAGTATGGCAAAAAAAGTGTCGGCATAGCGTTCCATGGTTTTCTTGGCCTCGTCGCGGTCGGTTTTCAGCCGTTTGATGAAGTTTTCCAGAAACTCCTTGTCCTCCATCTTCGTCATCAGTTGGTCGCCCACCTCGCGGTAGTAGTCCTTGAACACCGTCTGTCCGAACTCCTTTATGGATCCGATGACGTTCCAACTGTTGTTGTCGGCAATCTTTTCATACACATAGCGCATGATCCAGCCCAGTTCTTCCGACCTCTTGTCGAGACTTTCCACAAGACTGTCCACGGCGAACTCCTCCACCTGACTGCTGTCAAGCTCTATGCGCAGTGTGGGAGTGAGGTCGAGTTCGTGGGCGAGGTTGCGCAACACGCGTTGGAAAAACGAGTCGATGGTCTCCACATGGAAGTGGTTGTAGTTGTGGAGCAGCAGGTTGAGCGCAATGCCAGCCCTCTTGCTGACAAACGCCGGTGTGGCTTCGAGTTGCTGACAGATTACCTGCATGTAGCTGTCAGAGTCGTCCAACTGTTTCCAGATGCCGTATAGTTGGCTCAGTATGCGGCTTTTCATCTCCTCCGTGGCCTTGTTGGTGAAGGTCACGGCAAGTATCGACCTGTAGCACAGCGGATTTTCCACCAGCAACTTGATGTATTCCGTGGCCAAGGTGAAGGTCTTGCCGCTTCCGGCACTCGCCTTATATACAATGAGTGGTTTTCCCATGATTATATGTCGTTTCGTTTTGTTTTTAAAAGCATTTGTAGGAGGTGCGGCGCCGTATCATTCGTGCTCAAAATGTCTTTCGCTCTTTCGGAGCGATTGTGGATGCGGCGAGGCGCCGCACCTCCTACTGCGTCATTTGCGCGGATAGTTATTTTGCCTTGTTTGCGCTGATAGTTATATTGCTTCGTTTGCGCGAATGCCCATGCCACCTCATTTGCGCAGTGTCTGCCTGTAGGAGGTACGGCGCCCTCGCCGTATCATTCATGCGCTGTTGACATATATTGCTTCATTTGCGCAGTATCTGCCTGTAGGAGGTACGGCGCCCCCGCCGTATCATTCGTGCGCTTTTGAGTAGGCGAAGCGTCCTCGCTTTGCCCTTGGCTCAGAGGCATATTTTTATCTTGCTTTCGCTCTTTCGGAGCGATTGTGGATGCGGCGAGGCGCCGCACCTCCTACTGC
>CAVKVO010000140.1:0-6814 GCA_963659575.1 Prevotella sp. CAG:1031 | reverse complement strand
GCGGACTTTATGTCTTGGAAATAGCCAGTTTTACTTTATCTTTTCCCCGTTCACCACGAGATTCTTGGCGGTGCAGTTGGTTATCAGTGACGAATTGAACGCCTTTTTCTCGTCCTTGATGTCGCAATTCTCAAAAGAAAAGTCAGAAAGACTGTATTTGTCGGACTTGCCCACATCGAAGAAGTTGCGGCAAGTGGCCTTCACGTTCTTGAAAGAGATGTTGTTGCAGCGTGAAAGGGGCATGTCCTTGCGCTCTTCGGGCTTGAAAAACTGTGTCCAGGGGCGCACAACAAGGAAGCTGGTGCAGGTGCCTGTGACGTTTTCAAGGCTGACATACTCATAGTGTTGCGGCGTGTCGGGACGCATTTTCAGCCAAAGCACGCGGTTTGCACCGGCCATTGTGTTGTTGCGGAACACGATGTTGCGGTCGTGGAGCGACTCACTGCCGAGCGTAAGACAACTGTGCACACTGCCGTAATTGCAGTTTTCCACAATGATATTCATGTTCGGACCGTTGTCGGGATCCTTGTCCGCCCATGTTCCCTTGCCGCCTTTCAGCACCACAGCGTCGTCGTTGACACTCATGTAGCAACGATTCACGAGCACATTCTTGCAGTAATCAATGTCGATGGCGTCGCTACTTGGAGCCTTGAGTCCGCTTGTGGGGGCATAGATGTGGCAACCAAGGTAGCGCACATACTCGCAACGGTAGAGGTGATTGGTCCAGAACGGACTGTTTATCAGGCGCACGTCCTGCACGGTGACGTTCTTTGAGTGGGAGATATACACCAGTCTGGGGCGCATAGCCTCAAGGTTTGTGCACTGACGGTTGTACTTGCGGCGAATCCAGAACTCCTCCCAGTAGTTGTGACCGTTGCCGTTAATGGTGCCATGTCCGGCAATGGTGAAGCCATCGATGCTGTCGGCGTTGACGAGAGCGGCAAAGTATTGCAGCGTTTGGCCCTCCATACGGGTCTTCAATAGCTTGAAATCGCGTATGCGGTCGCTGCCTTTCAGCACGCCACCTTTCTCTATATAGAGGTTAACGCCCTGCTTGAAGAAGAGTGAACCACTGAGGAAAGTGCCTTGGGGCACCACTACGACACCGCCTCCTGCCGCTGCTGCACGGTCTATCACGGTCTGTATCGCAGAGGTCTGCACCACATTCGAGTCGGTACTCACTCCATAGTCGGTTATGACATACTGTTTGCCGAGTTTTTCCAGTCCCACTTTTGTGGTGTCACTGAACCATGCAGGTATCGGAGTACCGTCGGGGAAGAGTTGCACTTGCTTCTTTTTCCCTGCAGAAACGTGGCACGCCATGGCCACAGCCATAATCATCAGGATTGTCTTTCTCATGTTTCCTTTCTGTTATTCGTTCTTAATTTGTTTTGTTGATTAGTCGTTTTCTACTTCGCAGATGCCGAAGCCTTCACTCGCAGACATCGAACTTGTCTTCGCAAACACCAGAGTCTGACTATGCAAATACCGGAATCTGCATATATAAGCACCGAAGTCTGTCTTTGCAAATGCCGAAGCCTATCCACGGATTATATCCGGTTTATGTCCACATAACCGTGCATCACGGCATAGACAGTCATGGCCGACACGCTCTTGAGTCCAAGTTTCTCCATGATGTTGCGGCGATGGGTTATCACCGTTGCCAAACCTATGTTGAGAATGTCGGCAATCTCCTTGTTGATATGCCCCTGCACAATGAGCGCCATGACCTCTATTTCACGGGTAGACAGCACGTTCTGCCGCATCGGAGAGGACACCACAGGCGGCAAATTGCGCCCGTTGGAGTGTGCACTCTGCTCCAGTGCAAGCAGCGATTTCACGAGTTGCCGCTCGGAAACGTGGGTGCACAGACAGTGGAAACCGCTGAGCTGCGCTCCAGTATCAGCCGACAGAGTGAGCACAATGGTCTTGTGGCGGTTGTCGACGAAGAACTGGCGGTGCTGCAACACTATGTTTGTGGCCACGAAGTAGTGGAAGTACTTCTCCGAATCGCTTTCTTCCAACTCGGAGAACGAGCCGAACGCATCCACATCGGCCATAGGCATGACCGTTTGCAGTATCGATTTCATGCCGATAACGGCCAAGGTGTTGGGGTCAACCACTGCAATCTTCGGGCGGAATGAACCCTCGGCCATCGTTTTACCATCACCGGGATGCGACATTCCGATGCCGTTCATTCCGCCGTGCGCCCCTTCTTCCATCACGTTGCCAGTCTTTTCTGTCCTGGTTCAGGTTAAGACAAGAAGCCCAAGAGTGCTCCCGCTGCCACGGCAGAACCGATTACACCAGCCACATTGGGTCCCATTGCGTGCATGAGAAGGAAGTTGTGGCGGTCGTATTCCAGTCCGAGGTTGTTGCTTATGCGGGCAGACATCGGCACTGCGGATACACCTGCGTTGCCAATCAGCGGGTTCAGTTTCTTTCCGGACGGCAGGAACAGGTTCATAAACTTCACGAACAGCACACCGCTTGCAGTGGCTATCATGAAGGCGCAAGCACCGATGATGAAGATGAACAGGGTATTGAGTGTAAGAAACTCGCTGGCCTGGGTGGAGCAACCCACGGTGAGACCGAGCAGCATCACCACGATATCATTGAGAGCCGAACCGGCTGTCTTGGCCAGACGGGTGGTCTTGCCGCTTTCCTTGAGTAAGTTGCCGAAGAAAAGCATACCGAGCAACGGCAGTCCCGAGGGCACTATGAATGTGGTGAGCAGCAATCCGATGATTGGAAACAGTATCTTTTCGGTCTGGCTCACTTGGCGTGCCGGCTTCATGCGTATCACTCTCTCCTTCTTAGTGGTGAGAAGACGCATCAAAGGCGGCTGAATCAGCGGCACAAGAGCCATGTATGAGTAAGCGCACACGGCTATTGCACCCATAAGATTGGGACTAAGTTTTGACGAAAGGAAGATGGCTGTAGGACCGTCGGCACCACCGATGATGGCTATACCTGCCGCCTGGTTTGGTTCAAAGCCCAAGGCGAGAGCCACCATGTAGGCTCCAAAAATACCAAACTGCGCAGCTGCGCCTATCAACACCAGCTTCGGATTGGCTATAAGTGCCGAGAAATCGGTCATGGCACCTATGCCGAGAAACACCAGAGGCGGATACCAGCCTTGTCGCACACCCTGATAGAAGATGTTGAGCACGGAGTTGTCCTCGTAGAGACCTATCTCCAGTCCAGCATCTGCACGGAACGGGATGTTTCCCAGAATGATTCCCAAACCTATCGGGATGAGCAACAGAGGCTCAAAGTCCTTCTTGATGGCAAGATATATGAGGATTGCGCCAACCACAATCATCACTATGTTGCCGGCTGTGGCGTTTGCGAAGCCTGTATATGTGAGAAACTCGTTGAAGTTCTCAGCTATAAAACTCGTTATTTCCATTGTCTATTAGGCTATTACGATCAGTGTATCACCTTCGAGCACGGAGTCGCCGGGCTTAACCAACACATCTTTCACCGTGCCGCCATTCTCTGCCTCGATGTTGTTCTGCATCTTCATGGCCTCAAGCACTACGACAGAGTCGCCTGCGCTTACGGTATCGCCAGGTTTGACGTTGACAGAAGTAATAGTTCCGGGCAGCGGAGCCTTCAGCGGAGTACCGGAACCAACTGCCGGTTTGGCTTTCTCTTCCTTCTGAACCGGAGCCGGCTGAGGTGCAGGTGCAGCCGCTGCGGGCTTTACCACGTGCGGAGTGTGAACCGTATGAGCGGCCTTGATGGGCTGTTTCAGTTCCACTTCAAACGGTATTCCGTTCACTTTCACCTGTGCGATGTTGCCTTCCACGTCCTCAATCTCCACGTCGTAGTCAACGCCCTTTACTTTATATTGGTACTTGTTCATGATATTGTTCTTTGTTTTTGGGGTTCTTAATCTGTATTATAGTTTCCTATAGAGGCATAAGCCTTAGCCTTTATTCATGGAACTGCGTCATTTGCAGATACTCACCGTTCCAGTCGGTGTGCTTAGGCTTTATGGTTATCACTCCGCTCTCCACGTCGTGCACCTCCTCTTGATACTGTTTGAGAGCCATAGCTATCACCGCCATGTATATCTCACGGTCTATTCCCTTGTTTTTCAGACCGTCCTGCAAGATATTGTTGGTCTTGTGGCCAATCTCAATGGTCTTCTCCACAGTCTTCACTCCGGCCTTCAGCGGTTGCAGTTCAGCCACCTTGCCAGCCTTTTCGCGGTGACGCATGAACAATCCGAACAGGTGGAAGAAGAGGAACATCAGAACGAGGCAGAAGAACACGATGCCCATCGACAGCACGGTTATGCCTATACCATACGGGTCGGTGCGCTTCAGCTTGGCCACCTTCGACTCCTTCACCTCGGTGTCGTTGGATATGTTCGGCGTAACGCTGCTGCTGTCTCTCACAGCCCACGTCTCGGCACCGTCGGTGGCGCGTGCATAAGCCTGTCCGTCGGCCAACACCGGCACGGTAACAGAGTCAACGAGGTTCACCGCATTACCATTGTACAGGGCAATCCACACCTTGTTGTCGGGATTGACCGGCACTGCGAGATGCAGCGAACCCTTTTCGGGACTACTGTTACAGAAGAACACGATGTGGCTTCTTGCACTCAAATTGGTCCGGCTGTCGCCGTTTGGCACGATGTGCATGCGCTTTATGCGCTCTGGCACGCTCATCTTTTTGTCGAGTACCGAACGGTCTGTGGTTATGTACATACCACGGATGTTGTATGTTGAATGGGATATATTGGCTATCTCCACCCAAGCTTCCCTCCGTCCGTATTCGTCCGTCAGTCCGGAAGTGTTGCGTGTCTGCACCTCGTTGAGCCTTATGCTTTTCTCCATTTGGGCAAACGAGGCCGATGCCGACAGCAACAGAAGGCCAGACATCAATCCGAATTTGTTCATAAACGTTGTGTGTAAGTGTTATTTTATATAAGTTCTTTCGTTACAGTTCCCAGCGATATGCTTCGCCATCAGACCTTTTGCTTTGCGTCGGTCTGCATATAGGTCTTCCCTACCCTACAGTCCGCCGCAGCAAAGCAGTATGATGAGCTGTGCAGTGAGGATACGCATGAACATGCTCAGCGGATAAACCGTTGAATAGGCAATGGCCGGAGCCTCCTTGGAACAGCTCTGGTTGGCGTAGGCCAGTGCTGGTGGGTCGGTATATGTACCTGCCAGCATACCCATGATAGTAAAGTAGTTGAATTTGAACTTGAGTCTTGCAATGGGACCCATTATGAGAATCGGCAATACCGTTATGATAAAGCCAGTATACACATATTTCAGTCCGTCGCCCTGCACCACTGTTTCCCAGAAACCGGCACCGGCCTTTATGCCGACACTGGCGAGGAAGAGCACAAGTCCTATCTCGCGCAGCATCATGTTGGCACTTGTGGTGGTATAGGTGACGAGATGCACCTTATATCCGTAGCGTCCTATAAGAATGGCGATAATCAACGGGCCACCGGCGATACCGAGTTTCATCGGCACAGGCATACCCGGAATGGCGACAGGCAGACTTCCGAACACTATACCTATTATAATACCTATAAATATAGTGGCGATGTTTGGCGCGTCAAGACGCTTGATGGAGTTTCCAAGCACGTCGGCCACACGGTTCACATGGTTCTCGGGACCAACCACCATCACTCTGTCACCCACTTGCAGGGCAAGATTGGTACTGGCAAAGAGGTCCATGCCCTGACGGGTGATGCGGGTCACGTTCACTCCATATACAGAAGAGAAGTGCATCTGACCGAGAGTCTTACCGTTGATGGCCGGACGCGTCACGAGTATACGTTTCGACACCATCGGCTGGTCCTTGTCCACTTCCTCCCAAGCCACCTCTACTTCGGGACCTATAAAGGCTACGATGGCTTCGGCATCGGCCTCTGCGCACACAATAAACAGTTGGTCGCCAGTTTCAAACACCGTGTCGCTCTTGGGAATTATCACATGACCGTCGCGCAACAGTCGTGAACAAACGAAGTCGCGGTTGAGGAAGTCGTGTATCTGTTTGAGCGAACGTCCTGCGAGATACGAGTTTGTCACTTCGAGATGCAGGTTATGAGGCTTTACATGGGTATCCTCCATCTCCTCTGCCTCAAGCTGTTTCTCCTCCTTGTTGATGTTTATGCGGCAGATGAAGCGTATAGCTATCGTCGCACCGATGATACCGAGCACTCCGAGAGGATAGGCACAGGCATATCCGGAAGCAATCTGCGGTATGTCGCCCTTGGCAAACACGCTTTCCAAAGCTTCGTTGGCAGCTCCGAGACCAGGGGTATTGGTCACGGCACCATACAGCGTACCCACCATCATCGGCAGGTTGTGAGGATCTTTGGTATCGAAAAAGATGAAATAGCAGGCAAACATCACTGCGATGTTAAGCAGCACCACACACACAGACATGAGGTTGAGCGTGACACCGCCCTTGCGGAAGCTCTCGAAAAAGCCGGGACCCACCTGCAAACCAATCATGAAAACGAAGAGTATCAGACCGAAATCCTGAAGAAAAGTCAAGATATTGACCGGAGCTGTCAGACCAATGTGTCCTGCGAGAATGCCAGTGAACAACACGAACGACACTCCGAGCGATATTCCTCCGAACTTTATCTTACCAAGCAAAACGCCTCCGGCTATCACAATGGCATAAAGCATAGCAATGTGGGCAACGGAGTCGGTAGTAGTGAATAGATTTACAAACCAATCCATAAAGTGTATTACGTTTATTTTGCTGCAAATATAATATAAAAATGTGTCATGCCGCAATTTACTTTGAGGTATTTTTGACTATACGACAT
>CAVKVO010000139.1:0-6855 GCA_963659575.1 Prevotella sp. CAG:1031 | reverse complement strand
CATAGGATTTGGGTCAAATATGCATAGGATTTGCCCCAAATTCTATGCATATTTGAGGCAAATCCTATGCATTTTTCGGTCAAATCCTATGCATCCGTTTTTCGGGTAAAGTTTTTTCGGAATTTTCAAGTCCATGGAAACGCCATAATGAGCAACGCTATTGGACTTCGATATGTGGTATACGAAAGGTCGCAATGTGTCCAACAAAGTGCAAAATCAAGAAGGGAGAAAAACCGATACCAGGTTTTTCTCCCTTCTTGACAGTGTGTTTGGCATGAACCTATATACTTATTGTTGTTGCTTGTTGGGTCATATGGAGTCCGCATCCATCACCAACTTCTCGGCTTCGGCAGGAACCTTGTTTTCCGACCTGTTTATTTGGGCAGCCGTTGACGCAAATATAGCTATTAGCACAAACGCGAATGCGATTAAAAGTTTATCCATTCTTTAGATTTTTGTTATGGTTGCCTTGTTGAGGTTCACGCTGAACGTGCCGAGAGAGGTCTTCACCTTATACACACCGTTCTTGGCGGAAATGAGTTTGGCGTTCATGCCCATGAAAGAGAAACTGCCGTCGGAGTTCTTGTCGATGGTGTAACGTCCGAGAGGTGTGTTCACCACAATGTGTTTCTTTGTAGATTCCACAATGCCGTAAGTGGTTCCCGACGGTGCGTCCTTCACGCTCTGAGCTACTTCTTTGGCGGCACTCTCTGCCTGGTTGTTCTTTACTCCTGCGAAACTTGCTGTGCTGGTTGCTGCAACCATCATCAGCGCAATCATTACCTTCTTCATAAACATTGATTTTTTGTTTTGTTTGTCTTGTGACGGCGCAAAAGTAACAGGCTTTTTCAGAGCCACGAAGACATTTTAGCAACGTTGTACGAAGTGGTAGGGTGGATGTATGAAATGAAGATAAACGCAAAAGTGGGAGAAAAACAAAATCGTTTTTCTCCCACTTTAAGGTCGGTGTCTTATATAATCACCATTGATAATATCATGCTCTTGGCATGAAGAGGTGGATTATTCAGCCTCGTTTTCAGGACGCAACTTGCGAACTGTTTCGGCGGCACGCCACATTTCCATGTTGCGCATAGCCTCAAGCTCCTTGTTAAGACCGTCGCGGTAGTCGGGCTTAGAGTTGCTGTCGATAGAAATCTGTGCTTCGTTGCCGCTCTTCACTGACAGATAGAGCCACTCCATAACGGGTTTGATGGCCTCACGGAAGCGGGGAGCCCAGTCGAGAGCACCGCGCTGTGCTGTAGTGGAGCAGTTGGCGTACATCCAGTCCATTCCCTTTTCAGCGAAGAGAGGCATAAGGCTCTGTGTGAGTTCCTCAACGGTCTCGTTGAAAGCCTCCGAAGGAGAGTGGCCGTGCTCGCGCAGCACTTCATACTGAGCCTCAAGCAGTCCTTCGATGGCACCCATGAGTGATCCGCGCTCACCGGTGAGGTCGCTTGTTGCCTCGCGCTGGAATGTTGTCTTGAACAGATAGCCTGCGCCGATACCGATACCGAAGGCGATGGTCTTCTCTTCTGCCTTGCCGGAAGCGTCCTGATATACTGCGTAAGAGCAGTTGAGTCCGCGTCCTTCGAGGAACATTGTGCGCAGTGATGTGCCCGATCCCTTAGGAGCAACCATTATCACGTCGATGTCATCTGGGGGAACTACGCCAGTGCGGTCGTTCCAGTTGATGGCGAAACCGTGAGAGTAGTAGAGAGTCTTACCCTTGGTCAGATACTTCTTTATGGTAGGCCACACCTGTATCTGTCCTGCGTCGGAGAGCAGCATGCAGATGATGGTACCCTTTTCAGCTGCCTCTTCGATAGAGAAGAGCGTCTTGCCCGGAACCCATCCGTCGGCAACAGCCTTGTCGTAGGTCTTGCCGGGACGCTGGCCAACGATGACGTTGAAGCCGTTGTCGCGCAGGTTTCCTGCCTGACCAGGACCCTGGATGCCATAGCCGATTACGGCTATAGTCTCGTTCTTCAACACTTCGTGTGCTTTCTCAAGTGAGAATTCTTTGCTGGTGATGACTGTTTCTACAACACCACCGAAATTCATTTCTGCCATAATTGTTTGTTGTTTTTTTAGGGCAACCCGTTGGCGGCTGCCTGTTGTTTATTTGTTTTTCTGTTGTTAATTGTCTTGTTTGCTATCCTCTATTGTTCGGAAAGGTCAGATTGGCGCACTCATCTGTCGGTGAAGACGATGCGGCTGCGGCATACTTCGGTGCCTCCGGGCGTACCGTCTTCCTTGGTTATGCGCACGTAGCACTCGCTTTCCGACTGGTTTCCCGGGCATTTCTCCGGTTCTTCCATGCTGAACGACAGCTTGTCGCCCTGATGGCTTTCGGCCACGTAGGCTATTTCAAACCGCTTGACGGCATGCTTTCTGTACCAGTCGAGGTCGAATAGGTCGAGCACGTGCTCAATGTATTTCACCGAATTGATGTGTCCGTTGACATCCACGTCACTGTAGAACGTGTCTATCGTGCGCACTGGTTTTGCGCCGTTGCCCATCTTCACCCTCGAAATCTTGCCCATGGGGCAGGGCTTGTCGGCCTCTATCCATTTGTTTATGTCGCCGTTGTTCACCTCAAGTATGTCCTGCGGCTGACGAGTCACGGTGTCTATCAGCGCCCAGACGCTGCGTCCGTAGCCATACACGTGGCCGTCTTCGCCCGTTATCTTGAAGTTTCGGTTGGTGAAATACCTCATTGCGCTTTCCACCCATGTCTCCACAAAGAACTTGGTGTATTGCACCGGCATATCGCAAACCTCTATTGCGAGTCGCGACAACACCCACGTCTTGTTGATGGTGTTGAGGTATGTCATGCCGAAATCGCGCTCCGTGGAGTGGAAGTCAGCGGCGTTGAGCATGTGGTTGCCCAGGTGTCCAAGGAAGAGTCGGTGCGAGAAATCGCAGTGGAACGGCTCCGCCATAAACAGATATTTGCCTGTTTTGTCCATCCTAACGCTCCTGGTTCTTTTCCTTTTCCCTCTGTTCGAGGTATTGGCTCACCTCCTCCTCGGTGCTGCGGGTAACGGCTATGCGTCCCGAACGCGTGTATTGCAGCACGCAACCGAACTCGTTGAGAGCCTTGTAGAGGTTGAGTATCTCCTCGGTGCGCCCGTTTTTCATCACGATGACGTATATCGGGTTCACCTCGGTGATGTATGCGTCGTTGCGCCTCACCGTCCTGGATATTTCAGGGTTGGCCAACACTTCCGGCGACGACAGTTTGTAGAGTCCCGTCTCGCGGATAAACAGTTCGGAGTCGACGTAGTAGTTCACCTTCACCACATCAATCTTCTTGTCTATCTGTCGTGTTATCTTTATCACCTGGTCGGCATAGCACCACGCAGTGATGGTGTATTTGTGCAGACCGTCGATGCTCGACGCCGAAACGTTCAAGCTTTCGATGTTCACCTGTCGGCGTGTGAACACGGCGGTTATCTGGTTTAGTATACCTGCAACGTTTTCCGAGTATACCAAAAAGGTGTATAGCTGCTTTTGTTCTTCCATGTTGAGGTTCCTAAAGTTCTATTTTCAACAACATTTCGTTGACACTATTGCCCGGAGGAGTCATCGGCAACACGTTGTCGTCCTCCTTGATGGCACACTCAAGGAGATAGGGTCCGTCGGTGGAAAGCATCTTTTCCACTGCGGCTTTCAGCTCCTCGCGCTTTGTGGCCACACCGTAAGGGATGGCGTAGGCGCTGGCTATCGCCTCGTAGTTGGGGTTGAGCATCTTCGTGAACGAGCGTCTCTTTCCGAAGAACATGTCCTGCCACTGGCGCACGTTGCCCAGATAGTTGTTGTTGAGCAGTATCATCTTCACCGGAGCCTGCTGTTCCATGATGGTGCCCAGCTCCTGTATGCTCATCTGGAAGCCTCCGTCGCCGGAGAACATGCACACTGTGCGCTCGGGAGCACCGAACGTGGCACCCACGGCTGCCGGGAGTCCGAAGCCCATTGTGCCGAGTCCGCCACTGGTAACCACCGAACGGCGGTTGTTGTACTTGAAGTAGCGGCACGAGAACATCTGGTTTTGACCTACGTCGGTCACCAGTATCGCCTCGCCCTTGGTAGCTTCAGCCACAGCGTTCACCACTTCGCCCATCAGCAACGGACCTTCAGTGGGGTGTATGGCAGGCTCTATCACGCGCTTCTGCTCCTCTTCGGCAATAGGAATGAAGCTGTCGCGCCACTCCCTGTGGTTGCCTTTTTCGAGCAGAGCCGTTATCAGCGGCAACGTTTCCTTGCAGTCGCCTATCACGGGCACGTCAGCCTTCACGCACTTGTCTATCTCCGCGCGGTCGATGTCGAGGTGTATCACCTTGGCCTGTTTGGCGAATGTTGACGGAAGTCCGGTCACACGGTCGCTGAAACGCATACCGATGGCGATGAGCACGTCGCACTCCTGTTCCTTCACATTGGGCGCATAGCTGCCGTGCATGCCGAGCATACCCATGTTGAGCGGATGGTTTGACGGCAGAGCCGACAGTCCGAGCAGTGTGCGTGCGGCAGGTATGTCAGCCTTTTCAAGGAAATCCACAAGTTCCTTGTTGGCGTTGCCGAGTTCCACGCCTTGACCCACGAGAGCCAAAGGACGCTTTGCGCAGTTTATGAGTTGCGCCGCAGCGTAAATGGCGGTCTTGTCAATTTTGGGGTAGGGCACATAACTGCGCACAAAGTCGATGTGTACGGGCTTCCATTCAGCCGTGTGCTCCTGCGCATTCTTAGGCAAGTCGAGCACCACGGGGCCCGGTCTGCCCGAGCGGGCTATATAGAAAGCCCTGCTCACAGCCCATGCCACATGGTCGGCGTGGCGTATCTGATAGCTCCACTTGGATATTGGCTGCGACACACCCACGAGGTCGACCTCCTGAAACGCGTCGGTACCGAGGGCTCCGATGCCCACCTGGCCTGCGATGACCACCATCGGCGTAGAGTCGATCATGGCGTCGGCCACTCCCGTGAGGGTGTTTGTTGCTCCGGGACCGCTGGTCACGATGCACACGCCAACCTCACCGCTCACCCTTGCATAGCCTTCCGCCGCATGAGTGGCTGCCTGTTCGTGGCGCACGAGAACGTGGTCAAACTTCTTGTTCTCGCCCTGTGTGTATCTGTATAGCGCATCGAAAACGGGCATGATTGCGCCGCCGGGATATCCGAAGATGGTCTTCACACCTTCTTGTACCAAGGCTCTCATCAATGCCTCTGCGCCAGTAATGATTTCGTTCACTGATAAAAAGTAGTTTTATTTATGGTTGACTGTCAGACAATAATGGCGACATATCCAGTCCGTTACGACCTGTTGCTCCACCTGTCTGTGCAGTCTTGCTTTCTTCTTCGGTTGTATTCGGCTTAGTCGATTACCCTCACGCCACCCTTGTCGGCAGAACTTACGCTCTGAGCGTATGCCCTCAGTGCCTTCGACACGGTGCGGTTGCGCTTCAGAGGCTGCTGCTCTCTTGCCGCCAACTCCTCGTCGGTCAGGCGCACATTGATGGAACGGTTGGGGATATCAATCTCTATGATGTCGCCGTCAATGATCTTTCCGATGTTTCCTCCGGCTGCTGCTTCGGGCGAAATGTGACCGATGCTCAGTCCGCTTGTGCCTCCCGAGAAGCGTCCGTCGGTAATCAGGGCGCACTCTTTGCCCAAGTGCATACTCTTAATATAAGAGGTGGGGTAGAGCATCTCCTGCATTCCGGGACCTCCCTTGGGACCTTCGTGGGTGATCACCACGCAGTCGCCGCTCTTCACCTGTCCGCCGAGGATGCCTTCGCAAGCGTCTTCCTGTGAGTCAAACACCTTTGCGGGACCGGCAAACTTCCAGATGCTCTCGTCCACACCGGCTGTCTTCACTACGCAGCCGTCCTGTGCGATGTTGCCGAACAGCACTGCCAGTCCGCCGTCCTTGGTGTATGCGTGCTCAAGGGAGCGTATGCAACCGTTTTCGCGGTCGGTGTCGAGCGTTCCCCACTGGGCGTCTTGACTGCCCATCTGTGTGGAGAACTTTCCTCCGGGTGCGCTCTGGTATATCCTGTTGGCTTCGGGATTGACGCTGCTGCCCGTGATGTCGTATGCCTTCATCTGCTCTCCGAGAGTCTTTCCGTCCACTCTTATGGCCGAACCGTCGATGAGTCCGCCCTTGTTCAGCTCGTTCAGTATACCGAGGATGCCGCCTGCGCGGTTGCATTCCTGCACGCTGTACTTCTGAGTGTTGGGCGCAAGTTTGCACAGACAGGGCACTTTGCGGCTCAACTGGTCGATGTCCTGCATCTTGAAGTCGGCTCCTGCTTCTTGTGCAACGGCCAAGAGGTGGAGCACAGTGTTTGTGCTTCCGCCCATGGCGATGTCGAGAGCCATAGCGTTGAGGAACGCTTTGCGTGTGGCGATGGAGCGCGGCAACACGCTTTCGTCGCCGTCTTCATAGTATGCAAAGGCGTTCTTGACAATCTGACGTGCAGCGTCTTTGAACAGTTGTATGCGGTTTTTGTGTGTGGCAAGTATGGTTCCGTTGCCGGGCAGCGACAGACCGATGGCCTCAGTAAGCGAGTTCATCGAGTTGGCGGTGAACATACCGGAGCAACTACCGCATCCCGGGCAGGCGCAACCCTCTATTTCGGCCATGTCTTCGTCGCTCACCGAGGGGTCAGCGCCCTTTACCATAGCCGTAATCAGGTCGGCGTTTTCTCCGCGCCAGCGTCCTGCTTCCATAGGACCGCCCGAGCAGAACACCGTAGGTATATTGAGTCGCATGGATGCCATGAGCATTCCCGGGGTCACTTTGTCGCAGTTGGATATGCAAATCATGGCGTCGGCCTTGTGGGCGTTTACCATATA
>CAVKVO010000138.1:0-6914 GCA_963659575.1 Prevotella sp. CAG:1031 | reverse complement strand
CCTGGGTGAGGATGATGCGAGCCGCCTTCTGGTTGTCGTTGGCCAAGTGCATACTGGCCACCACCGACGCTCCTATGCCGAACATCAGTCCAATGCCAGTCACCACCATCCATATTGGAGCCACTATGTTGACGGCGGCAATGCCGTCTGCCCCGACTCCCCGCCCCACAAGGATGCCGTCGATGATGGTCTGCGCCGACATGAAGAGCATGCCTACGAGTGTTGGAAAGAACATCTTTCGGAACAGTGGACCAATCTTGCCCACACCGAAATCGATTTTGTCACGAGAGGTATCTATTTTCTTCTTCATATTCATGTTCTCTTTTGTGTAAACGGATACAACACGCCGAATACAACAAAACGTCTGCTAAGGTACAAATAAAAACAAGGAAAAAGAATGAGAAAAAGAGTGAAGTGGAAAAAGTCGTGGGTGAACTGACATTCACCCACACGTTGTTGTTTTACCCGTTATAATATATTGCGTCTTCATTCTCTGACCGTTGACAAAGACCTGCATCAGAAAACAAGCCTTCGAAACAGAGGTCTTCATCAAGCTCCGGCCAATGAATACCATACCTACTTAAAAAGAAATTCCGGCGTTGTTGTGGCGTTGCCTTGGCAAGGTTCTTCCACTGGCTGAAAGGATAGTTTGCTTTCCAACCATTTGTAGTCTCTGCCCATACATGAGCATCATCCACCCACACTTTGTTTACTCTATATTGTTCCATAAATTATCACCGTTTTCTTCAAAGTTACGTAAAAACAAGACATTTCTCCAAGACAATTATGTTAAAAGAGCGTTTTTGAACATCACTAAAAGGCATATGTGTAGCCGATGCCGAGCACGTGGATGTCGAGGTCATCGTCGTCGTTGCTGCGCAGGTCCTGGTAGCGATAGTAGAGTTTGAGGTTGTGGTGCTTGGCTATCTGGATGTTGGAGCCAAGCGTGTAGCGAGTTTTCTGCAGGCCGCCGTCGCCGTGATACAGTTCCACGCTGCCGAAGGGAGTGAGCGGTGTGTGCTTCAGGCGGTAGGTTAACTGGAAGCGGGAGCGCAAAAGGTGCTGGCTCTTGCTCTTCACGTCGCTCCACTCCTCCGTGTCGGTGTCGTACTTCTTGTCTGTAGCCTTAGGACGATAGGTGTATTGATACATCTCGCGGAGCGACAGGCCAAGGCGACCGAAACTGTAACTGCCAGTGGCGCCGACGAGGAAACGATGGCGTGGCCACCAGTAAGAGGGAACAATCTTGTTGACCGTGCCGTCCTTATGATAGGTCTGAGTGCCGCCACGATGGTCGTAGAGCAGACTGTAGCCGGCAGAGAACTTCAGATAGCGGTTCAGTTTGTAGTCAGCGCCAAGTCCAAGGCTGTAGCGGTCCATCTCCTTGGAGTTGTTGCGGGTGCGTGCTCCCAGTTCGCCTTCCACAGTCCAGTGCTTACCGAGATTCTTCTCCACGCCGGCATCCATCCATATTCCGAAGTCGCTCTGCGCCCTTGCTTCCACCGCAACCATTGCCAGGACGGCGAGAAGCAACCGTGTTCTAATCGTTTTCATATATATACCTTTATATATTAGTGTATTCTTCAGCGTGAAGCTTCACTTGGCCATCTATCGTGCCCATTTCGTCAGACTGATAGTATATCTTGATGACACTCATGTCGCGGAGGAAGTCGATGCCACCTATTTCCACCTTCACTATGTCAAGCCCGGTGCGCTCACGCAGATCGGCAAGGAGTTCCGCACGACGTTCGGGTTTGATGAGTTCAATGCGGTCGTATTGCACCAGTTTGATGGCCATGCTGCCCTTCACCTTGATGTGCTCGAAGAGGAAGGTCACGGCGATGAAGAGCAGATTGACCACAATGAGCTGCAGCCAACTGAGACTCGTGGACAAGCCGTTGATTACCGACAAGGCGATGATCATAAAGAGATAGGTCATCTCCCTCACCGGCATCGACTCCGTGCGGTAGCGTATGATGCCGAACACGGCGAAGAGGCCGAGCGCAAACTCTATCCTCACCTTTGCATCGCCCAACAGGTTGATGAGAAAGAAGATGCTGAAGCCGATGAGCATGAACGTGAAATAATACTCGCGGCGACGGCTTTTGGGGAAATACAGCCAGTGGGTTATCAGCCACACGGTGACGGTGTTGATTGCGAAGCGCAACATCATGGGCAGGAAGTCTGCCGTATCCATAAGGTTTGTCATATCTATATGTTGTTTAGTGGTAGTATTATCTTGCAGAAGGGGCATTCCCCCACTCTATCAGGAAATCTTCATCAGCCGTTGCAGTCTCGGCTTCATGCGGTTGAGCCGCAGGTCGGGATTGGTGAGAGCCTCGCCTACACAATACTTGCTGAAACCGCTCTGGTGGATGCGCAGTTCACGGAGCATGGAGAGCACGGGCGACGGTTTGAGTCCGTCGCGCTTCAGCTCGATGATGGCTATCTGCGGCAGCGAGCACTGCACTCCGGTGGAGAGGTTGCTGAACTCCAGACAGGTGTCAATGGTGAGTCGTTCGGTCTTGGCACGGTTGACGAGCGTGATGCGGTGAAACCGGTTCTCAATCTTGCGCTCCAGGAGCTGCGGGTCTATGCGCACGTTGCGGCGCAGGAAGTCCAGGGCTTCGGCTGACGGAAGGTCTGTGGCAGAGATGCGGCTCTTGTGAGTCTTACCGTGGTTGTCCTTGGTTTTCACTTCAAGAAAACTCAACTGGCTGTCCACATAGGAGCGCACACGCACCTTCTGCCGGCCGGCATGACCGTTGTGGTGGGCATTATAAAAGGTATAGTCGCTGGAATCGTAGTAGACAGTAGCGTAGTTCATGTTGCGCCTGCCGTCAATCTCCTGCACACGATACTCGTCGCCAGCCATCTGGAGCAGAGCCGTCAGCTTGTCGATGGTGGTGACAAACTTGGTGTCGGTGCGGTTCATCAGCCTTATGCCGTCCATCTCTTCGAGCGAAATGGATTGGAACTTTGATATCAATGCATCCATAGTCATGTCCTTTCCTTGTTTCAGAATGATTACGTTCTCGTGAATTTTCTGACACAAAGAAAGCACAAACCAGCGGCACTGGCAACTTTATTCAACGAACTGCCCGTTTCTCTCAACAAGAGACAAACTAAGAAGAAAAGAAAAACGGGAGGGTAAAGGCGATGGGAAGGAAGTAGTGGGCGCTATGGGGAGGCAATAGGAGGCGACGCACTTAGCTAAAAGGCGTTGTGGGAAGGCAGTAGTAGGCGCTGCGTCCTCGCTGCGCCCTTGGCTAAAATCATACTGATGTCCAGCTTAATGATTACCTTTAGAGCTAGGGCGCAGCGAGGACGCAGCGCCTACTACAGGCAGACTAAGTGCCTACTACTGCCTTCATATCTGTGCGCCTACTACAGGCAGTCTAAAACCTACTTCTTTCCCGACAATATATCTCGCAGCTGATTGCACTCGTCGTCGCTCAGGCCGCACTCTTTGAGATACTTTTCGGCGGCGGCCTGCGTCTTGCCCTCAAGGTCGCTCATCTTGTAGTCCCAATTGATGGAGTTGTAATCGTCGAGCGCCTCCTCGTAGCACAGCAACCACAGCAGACGGTTGACCGAAAGAGACTGGCGAAGATTGTAGGAGTCGCCTTCATCGGGTATCTGATAGAAGTTGAGCATCGTGATCATGTAGTCGCGGCACATCTCGTCAAGACTTGCTCCGGCAAAGGCTTCAATCACCATGGACACGAAGCCGCAGCGGTCCTTACCCTCGTTGCAGTGTATGAGATAGGGCGGCTCGTGGGCAATCATGAACCTTACGGCCTCGCCCATCTTGGCCTTGAAATCATCGTGAAACGAGTCGGCCATCATACCACAAGCTATCGTGCGCCCCTCGTTGAAGAGTTGGGGACAGTAGGTAGACGCATAGCCTTGGGAAGCCATGTATGTGCGCACCTTTTCGGGCGTGTCGGCAAGATCTATCTCGGTGTTTATGCCAACCGATTGCGCCAGACTGTCGGCCACGGCGTAGCGACCGGGATTCTTGTCGCAGTTGAGCGGATTGCTGGAGCGGTAGATTACACCTGTAGCAATGCCTGTGGTGTTGATCATGCGGAAGTTGGCATACTGCTCGGCTGTTTCGTTCGGCCTGCGCTCCGTCTGATACACCGACTTCATCAGTTCGTAGGTCATCTTGTAGCCTCCCTTTTGCACGAGCTTCATCACCACACTGTCGCCCACCTCGCCACCGATGTAGTGGTGGAAGTTGCCATTGAGCATGGCGAAACCGTAGTCGTCGCCGTGGGCGTTGTAGTCCACATACGACGGAGCGAGTATGGCCACTTCGTTGAACGAACTCACATACGGCAGATATTCGAGCCGTATGTCGTGGCCAATGGTCACGTCGAGAAGGTCGCCATAGTCCATTCCGGCGCGCGCCATGTCGGCAGGAGTGAAGTTGGGTATCGGCTGACCGTAGTCGTTCACCTCAACGATTACTCCGGAAATAACGCCAGACGGCGTGGGCGTTTCATCACTGTTGTTGCTGCAAGCCGAGAGCATTGCGAGTGCGGCAAGGGCCACAAATAACGAGTGTTTTTTCATGTTGTAACAGTTTAGTTTATACGTTATAGGTGTTTAGTATTGATTTTAATGAGGTTAAAACGGCGTTTGAACAATGTACGAAAGCCGTTTGAGAGGGTTAAACGGGGCACTCAGAAAACTGTGCAAGTCACTTACGAAAATAAGTAGGCCATTTACGACTCGTAAACAGCCTCTCTACGATCGTAGAGAGCCTCTCTACGATCGTAAAGATGGCGTTTACAGTCCGAAACTATATTGCCCATTTTTGCTTACAGTATCGTTTTTCAATCTTATCTATAGGATTTATTGTAAGTAAACAGTAACGTTTTGCTTACAGTTTTTCGACCTCTTTCCGAGAGCAGCCCATTTTTACTGTCAAAGGTGGCGTTTACGCATGGTAAACGTCACCTTTTGGATGTCTGAAATACTCCGCTGAACTGATGCGAAGCGTCTGTTTTACTTCTTGATGTTAGGTTCCTGGAGTCCGTAGCCCTTGCGCTTGTCCTCCATGAGGAGCAGCAGCGACACAACTATGGCGAGCACTCCGAAACCGGCGAAGATGGTCATCGTCTCGGTGTAGTCAATCTTGCCGTCGGCGAGAGTGTTGGCCTGGTTCACCTTTCCTATCCACACAGGCACCAGCGCGAGACCGATGTTCTGGATGTAGAATATCAGGGCGTAGGCAGTGCCGAGCAGTTTCATGGGAATGATCTTCGGCACCGACGGCCACATGGCAGAAGGCACGAGTCCGAAGGCTATGCCGAGCACAACCATCACCACGATGGCCAATACCCAAGAGTTGAACGGCAGAGCGAACATGATGTGTACGCAGGTGAGCAACACGCTACCGATAATCATGAGCGTGGCGCCCTTGCCATACTTGTCGTAGATGCTGCCGAAGAACGGAGTGAGGAATATTGTGCCGAAAGGAAGCATGGCGGGAATGAGACCTGCCACGTTGGCGTCAACGCCATACTTGAACACCATGAGTTTGGTGGCAAACTTGAGGAAGGGGAACACTCCGGCGTAGAACATGAGGCACAGCACTGCCACATACCAGAAGCCCACGTTGGTGAGCAGTCCCTTGAGGTCGGCAAACTTGAAGCCCTCTTCCGGCTCTGTCTCCACGGCTGCGGCGGAAGCGTCTTCGCGCTTGTCCATCACGCAATATACTATGAACGACACCATACCTGCGCAAAGCATGGCTGCACCGAGACCAACAGAGGCAGAAACGCCGCCCATGGCTTTGGCAAAAGGCAGAGCCACGGCCAATGCACCGGCAGTACCGATACGGGCGAGAGCCACCTGAAGTCCCATTGCCAAGGCAAGTTCGTGGCCAGTAAACCATTTTACAATCACTTTGCTCACCGTGATTCCGGCTATCTCGCAGCCCACGCCATAGATGGCAAAGCCGAGCACAGCCCAAAGCACCTGCACACTGTATGTACCGATGCCGAGGGGAAGGGTTACGCTGCCCTCAAAGCTGCGGCTCAGTGCCCACCACTTTATCAGTGCGCCGCCGAACATCAGCACGGTTGACATCATGCCCGTGAAACGTATGCCGAACTTGTCGAGGATGATACCGCCGAAGAAGAGCAGCAGAAGGAACACGTTGAAGTAGCCGTAGGCTCCGGAGAAGAATCCGTATTCGTCGGAAGTCCAGCCGAGTCCCAGTCCGCCGTCTTCCTTTGCCGCCGTGAGCAGCGGCTCTAGGGGCGACATCACGTCGGTGAAGAAGTATCCGAACATCATCGTGAGACTCACGATGACAAGTGTGGTCCAGCGAGCTGCCTTGGAGTCGCTGAGTTTTTGTCTGATTTCTTGTGTCATTTTTCTTTTGTATGTCGTGTTGTTTATTTCTCTACGTTGGAATCTTTAGAACCCACCTTCAGCCATTTGTCGAGCCAACCGAAGAATGTGCGCTGCCAAAGTATGCCGTTCTGAGGCTTCAACACCCAGTGGTTTTCGTCGGGGAAGATAAGCAGTTCGGCAGGTATACCCCTCATACGTGCGGCGTTGAATGCGCCCATGCCCTGGTTGTAGTTGATGCGGTAGTCCTTTTCGCCGTGTATGCAGAGAATGGGCGTGTCCCACTTGTCCACAAACTTGTGGGGCGAGTTGTCGTAAGTCTTCTTGGCGTTGGCCGTAAGCGGCTTGTTCCAGAAAGCATCCTCATACTCCCAGTTGCTGAACCATGCCTCCTCGGTGTCGGTGTACATCGACTCAAGGTTGAAAGCACCGTCGTGGGAGATGAAACACTTGAAGCGTTTGTCGTGGTGTCCGGCAAGATAATAAACGCTGAAGCCACCGAAGCTTGCGCCCACAGCACCGAGACGGTCTTTGTCAACAAAGGG
>CAVKVO010000137.1:0-7096 GCA_963659575.1 Prevotella sp. CAG:1031 | reverse complement strand
ACGTTGCAAAGCACGAAGGCGATGGTGTTGTTGACCCAATGGAGCACCACGCCCGGTACGATACTGTCGGTGCGCCAGCACATCCAACCGAGCAGCAGACCGGCGATGAAGGCGTGAGGCATCTGCGCCGGATTGAGGTGACTGAATGAGAAAATCAGTGCCGAAACGATAATGGCGATGCCTGGACGCAGTGGCCACTTGTCGATTAGCGCTCGCAGAATGGCTCCACGATACACTATCTCCTCTGCCACCGGGGCGAGAAGTGCTATGGCAAAGTAGCCCCAAGGCGTTTTCATCATGCCCAACAGTTCGTGTTCGAGCAGATTGGGCACCTCCGGCATCAGCTCTTGCAGTCCCATAGAGGGTAGAACCAAACCGGCGGCTGCCACGGCGCACCATGCGAGCACTCCCCAGGGACGGCTCTGCACATAGCTGCGCGACACCTTTGTCCAGCGAACGAGCAGGAATATGGCGATGGCAAGCAGGTTTGACACGGTCATGCCCACAATCAGCGTGACGGCGTTTTGCTGTTCCGCGATGTTCAGCAGTTTGAACAGACCTAATATGGCAGGTGTTACGCAAGCCTGTAGGGCGAGAAACACCACGAGATATATCAATGCGTTCTTCATTATTATATAGCTTTTATGTTTCTAAATGGGATTTCTTCACTCCAAAACGCTCTTTGCCTGTTCAGCGTCGCGGCGCAACTGGTTGGCCAACTCGGCAGCATTGCGGAATTTCCGTTCCGCTCTGAGGCGTGCGGCAAAGGCGATGGTGACGCTCTGATTGTAGATATCTCCGTTGAAATCGAGCAAATTTGCCTCAAGAGAGGTTGTTTTGCCATCGAAAGTGGGGCGTGTGCCGATGTTCATCATGGCCGGATGAGTGGTGTTTTCGTGACCAATAGTTACCTCCACGGCATACGCTCCGTTGGCCGGAATGAGCTTGTCTTTGCAGTCGGGACGCAGATTGGCGGTGGGAAACCCAAGTCCTGTGCCTATGTGTTCGCCGTGAACGACGGTGCCACTGATGGAGTATCGGCGGCCAAGGCACTTTGTTGCCAAACCAACTTCGCCTTCTTGCAACAGTGACCGCACCACCGACGAACTGATATTCACGCCGTCTACCACCAAGGGTTCGGCCTTTACCACCTCCATACCCATCTCTTTGCCGTAGGCCACATAGTCTTCAAAACCCTCACTGCGGTTGTGGCCGAAGCGATTGTCGTAGCCAATGACCAAGGTTTGCACGTTCAGCTGTTTGCGGAGCACGCTTTCCATGAAGTCGTGCGCCGAGAGAGCGGCCATGTCTGCACTGAACGGCAGCACAACGCAGCGGTCGGCACCGGTGGAAGCCAGCAGTTCCAGTTTCTCGTCGAACGTGCTGAGCAACCTGGGGCAGTAGTCTGTCTGCACCACTTGGCGCGGATGGCGGTCGAAGGTTATCACCGCCGGGCACAACCCTTGCCTCTTGGCCACGTCAACCACCTGTTTAATAAGGTAGCGGTGACCAAGATGCACGCCGTCGAAAAAGCCAATTGTGGCTGCCAACGGCTCATTTTGGACGGTTTCAACGGTCAAACGCGTTATTTCCATTGTTTCTTTATTATCCTTACAATAGCGTCTTTCAGCATCTTGCAGAAGCCTCTTCCAATCCTTGCGGCAAGACTCTTCCATTCACTTCTGCTGAGTTTTTTGAGTCTTCTGACCAAACGGATGATCTCACCTATCCACAATACGGGTGACGTACCTACTATTATCCACCACCAAGTGGTTGGGTCGAGCGGCGTGGTGCGGAACATCTGACCGCCGAAGGTAACGATTATCCACTGGCCAACGAGTATTGTCACGAGCACAAGCACCAGTCCGCGGTCGTAAGACAGTCCCTCGAAGGCCGAATTGCACGTGCCGAGCGTCTTGGCGTTGAACAGATTCCACCACTGAAGCATGACGAATACGGTGAAGAACACGGTGAGTTCTTGGAGCGACAGCGCACCATCCGTACCATTGTCGTACACAAGCATGGCGAGAAGCAACGCGAAGAACAACACGCCCACAATACTTATCGCCCACGCCATGCTGCGTGTCACGATGAAATCGCCCGTTTTGCGCGGTTTTTCGCTCATAACGCTCGTTTCGGGTGGCAGAGAAGCCAGCGCCATTGCGGCGAATGTGTCCATTATAAGGTTTATCCACAACATCTGCGTGATGGTTAGCGGAAGGGCAGTGCCAGCCAGCGAACCGCCAAGCACGAGCAACAGTGCAGCCACATTGACCACAAGTTGGAAGAAGATGAAGCGTTGGATGTTTTTATAGAGCGAACGGCCCCACTGTACAGCCCTCACTATGCTGCCGAACGAGTCGTCGAGGAGCGTCATGTCGCTGGCATTCTTGGCCACACTGGTGCCCGAACCGAGCGAAAGACCCACGTGGGCGTGGTTGAGTGCCGGAGCGTCGTTGGTGCCGTCGCCAGTTACGGCCACTACCTCGCCGCGTTTCTGGAGCAGATTGACCAAACGCTGCTTGTCGGTTGGCCTCGCGCGACTCATTACCTTTAGTTCCGCTGCACGGCAGTAGGCCTCTTCGTCAGTCAAAGCCTCGAAATCGGGTCCGGTGATGTGGGCTTCCAGCGGCGTGGTGCTGTCCCATGCACCAATCTGTCGGGCTATTTCCACTGCCGTAGCCTGTGTGTCGCCCGTGACAATCTTCACGTCGATGCCCGCACTGCGGCACTGGCGCACTGCATCCGGCACTTCCGGGCGCAGCGGATCGCTTATCGCAGCCACGCCTTGCAGCGTTAATGATGCGTCGTCGGGACTCGGAGTGTATGTGGTTTCGCCGTTTGTCAGTCTTTTGCAGGCGAAAGCCAACGTGCGCATGGCTTTGTTCTGATAGCCGAGAAGGCGCTCCTTAATGGCTTTTCGGTCGGCTTCGGTAATGTCGCAGAACGTCATGACTATCTCCGGCGCACCTTTTACGAACAGATAGCGTCCGCCGTTGGTGTCGGCAATGGTGGCCATGTACTTACGCTCAGTCGAAAACGGTTGCTGCCACACTGTAGTGCACTCGCTGCGAAGCTGTCTGTAGTCGGTTCCGCCGCACTTTAGCCACAGCAACAGAGCCGCTTCAGTGGGGTTGCCGATGGCCTTGTCGCCATCCAGGTCGGCCGTTGTGTTGGCCGCGATGGCCGTTTGGAGCAATGTTTCGTCGCCTCCGGCAAGGTGCATGTCGCCCACCTGCATCTTGTTTTGCGTCAGAGTGCCGGTCTTGTCGGTGCATATCACCGTCACCGCTCCCATCGTTTCGCAGGCGTGGAGCTTGCGCACAAGGTTGTTGGTCTTCAACATACGGCGCATGTTTAGCGCCAATGCGAGCGTGACCGCCATGGGCAGACCCTCGGGCACGGCCATCACGATGAGCGTAACGGCCATCATGAAGTATTGCAGCACGCGCTCGGCCATGCGCAGATAGTCGGTTGTGTGCCACAGACTGTCGGTCAGGATGTCGTGGGTGAGAAATCCGATGAAGGCCACAACGGCTATTGCGGTGCCAACCTTACTAATCAGCGACGCCATGCGGTCGAGCTGCAGGTTGAGCGGAGTCTTCACGTCGGTGATTTCGGTGGATTTGCGGGCTACGCGGCCTATTTCGGTCGAATCGCCCACGGCGGTTACGGTCATCCGTCCGCTGCCGTTCATCACCATAGTGGAGCGCAGAGCCATGTTGGAAGGATAGGCGGTGCCCTCGTCGCGGCCGTCGGCATACTTCGAAGCGATGGGTTCGCCGGTGAGAGCCGACTCGTCTATCTGCAAATCGGTGGTGTCGAAGAGCAGTCCGTCGGCAGGAACCTCGTCGCCAACGCCCAAGATTACCACGTCGCCCACCACGATTTCGCGCCGCGCCACCTCAGTTACCTTGCCGTCGCGCACCACCTTCACGGGCGATTCCTCGCCCATTGCGGTGAGCACGTTGAACTTCTTGGCCGCGTCGCGCTCAAAGTAGAAGCCGATGGTTGTGGCAAGGAAGATGGCTATGAAGATGCCTATCGTCTCGACAAACTCGTTTTCGATGAACGCAAGTATGAGCGACAGCGTGGCCGCCACGAGCAGTATCTTTATGATAGGGTCGTTGTATTTGTCGAGATACAGTCGCCACATTGGCGTGCGGGCAGGTGGTGTGAGGATGTTCTCGCCGTGACTGGCCCGGCTGGAGGCCACTTGAGCCTCGTTGAGACCGGCGGTTTTGTCGGTCTGTGGGTTGCTTGATGTTTGTTCCATAAATGTGTTACTTTGGCAAGCCGTTTTGGTTGCATTTCGTAAGTGGCCGAGTTACGGTGCAAAAGTGGGCCACTTACGTATCGTAAATGGGCCACTTTTGCATCGTAAATGGCCTAGTTATTTTTGGCCACTGCGCCACCTGCTACAGGAAAGGCACTTTGATGCCCTCCTTGCAAGGCTCGGTTTGCATTGGGCAAAGGTATTAAAAAACGCATTAAGATGCGGTTTCGTCCCACCGAATTGTGTTCTAAAGACCTTGATTTTTATACTTTTTACGAAAAACATTTGGAGAATTACTTGATTAAGCGTACCTTTGCACCCGAAATCAACCCCGATTGTTGGTTTTGCGGGCTTTTAGCTCAGTTGGTTAGAGCAACAGACTCATAATCTGGAGGTCCTAGGTTCAAGCCCTAGATGGCCCACCTCACTTTCGCAGCGGCTTACGTTTCCAAACGTAGGCCGCTGCGCTTTTAGGTATATGCGAGTTTCTCTTTAGGTATATATCGGTTATGTCTTAGTCGTATACGGGTTGAGTTTCGGTCGTATACGAGTCAAATCTTAGGTATATACGGGCGGTCTTTTGTATATATATAATTATGTGGAGTCGCAAAAAAATAGTATCTTTGCGCTCGCAAAACACTAAAACGATTATGACAGAAGAGACAAACAAGGCGAGCAACTATTCCGCGAGCAACATTCAGGTGCTTGAAGGACTCGAAGCAGTGCGCAAGCGCCCGGCCATGTATATTGGAGATATAAGTGAAAAGGGACTTCACCACCTTGTCAACGAGACGGTTGACAACTCCATCGACGAGGCTATGGCGGGATATTGCACCCACATAGAAGTGACAATCAATGAGGACAACTCGATAACCGTGCAGGACAACGGTCGAGGAATCCCGGTTGACGAGCACGCAAAGCTGCACAAGTCGGCTCTGGAGGTCGTGATGACGGTGCTCCACGCTGGAGGTAAGTTCGACAAGGGTTCCTACAAGGTCAGCGGTGGACTCCACGGCGTGGGTGTGAGCTGCGTCAACGCTCTGTCAACCCACATGCTTTCGCAGGTGTACCGCGACGGAAAGATATACCAGCAGGAGTACGAAAAGGGTAAACCTCTGTATCCTGTGAAGGTTGTCGGCACCACCGAACTGCGCGGAACGCGCCAGCAGTTCTGGCCCGACGGCTCGATATTCACCACCACGGAATACAAATACGACATAATAGCCAAGCGTATGCGCGAGCTGGCTTACCTCAACGCCGGCATCACCATCACGCTTACCGACATGCGTCCCGACGAGGAAGGCAATACAAAGCAGGAGGTGTTCCACGCCAAAGAGGGACTCAAGGAGTTTGTGCGCTACGTTGACCGTCACCGCACTCACCTGTTTGACGACGTTATCTACCTCAAAACCGAGAAGCAGGGCATACCAATAGAGGTGGCTGTGATGTACAATACGGACTACAGCGAGAACATCCACTCGTATGTAAACAACATCAACACCATCGAAGGCGGTACACACTTGGTGGGTTTCCGCATGGCTCTCACCCGTACTCTGAAGAAGTACGCCGACAACGACCCCGTCATTTCAAAGCAAATAGAGAAGGCTAAGATAGAAATAGCCGGCGAGGACTTCCGCGAAGGACTCACTGCCGTTATATCAATAAAGGTGGCTGAGCCGCAGTTTGAGGGTCAGACCAAGACCAAACTGGGCAACAGCGAGGTGGCAGGTGCCGTGCAGCAGGCCGTTGGAGAGGCTCTCGCCTACTATCTGGAGGAGCATCCTAAGGAGGCAAAGCAGATATGCGACAAGGTGATTCTGGCCGCTACGGCGCGAATAGCAGCACGCAAGGCTCGCGAAAGTGTGCAGCGCAAGAACCCGATGACGGGAGGCGGACTGCCCGGAAAGCTGGCTGACTGCTCCAACAAGGACCCGAAAGACTGTGAGATATTCCTCGTCGAGGGTGACTCCGCCGGCGGTTCGGCCAAGCAGGGACGCGACCGCTACACCCAAGCCATACTGCCTCTGAGGGGTAAGATACTCAATGTGGAGAAGGTAATGTGGCACAAGGTGTTTGAAAGTGAGTCGGTGATGAACATCATCCAGAGCATCGGAGTGCGCTTCGGAGTGGACGGAGAGGACGACAAGGAGGCAAACATCGACAAACTGCGCTACGACAAGATCATCATAATGACCGACGCCGATGTCGATGGTTCGCACATCGACACGCTCATAATGACTCTCTTCTATCGCTTCATGCCCAAAATCATACAGGAAGGCCATCTCTACATCGCCACACCGCCTCTGTATCTGTGTACATTCGAGAACAAGGCGAAGGAATACTGCTACACTGAGCAGCAGCGACAGGCTTTCATAGACAAGTGGGGCAACGGTGTAGAGGACGGAAAGAACCTGCACACGCAGCGCTACAAAGGTCTTGGTGAGATGAATCCCGAGCAGTTGTGGGAAACAACCATGAACCCTGAGACCCGATTGCTCAAGCAAGTGAGCATCGAAAACGCCGCTGAGGCCGACGAAATATTCTCCATGCTTATGGGAGATGACGTGGAACCGCGCCGCGAGTTTATCGAAAAGAACGCTACATACGCCAACATCGATGCGTAGTGCGGTCGCCTTTACATACCGAACATGACTGATAAAGCCCATGCACACAGACCTTCGCTTGGCGTGTGCATGGGCTTTGCTTATTGCTTCAGGTGTGTTTGAATAGAGGCTTAGAGGCTTTTGAATAGTGGCTAAGTCGCATTTGAATTGTGGCTGAGTCGCATTTGGCATTACAAACAGAATGAGTGAAAGAAAA
>CAVKVO010000136.1:0-7122 GCA_963659575.1 Prevotella sp. CAG:1031 | reverse complement strand
AAACAACAAAACATTATGGGTTACGTTTTGCCGTCTTTTGGACTCTTTTCAGTGCCTATCGCCACCTCGCTCGGTCATAATGCTCGCATTACTCCCTTGCTCGCTGACGATATGCCCTTGAAAATAGTCTCAAAATACAGCAAAGCTAATTTATAGAACCCACCTATAGACGAAATGGCCGAAAAGTTCACATTCACACCCGAAGAAACGGAAGAGACACTGGCTATCTACACGAAGCTGAAGGCCGAAATAGCATCGTCGTTGCATCCCGACGACGAGGAGAAGATACGCAGACACATAAAGCAGTCGCTTGAGCAAAACCAGATACACCGCGACGTGTTCGGGCTGAACCCCATACTCATGGGATTCCGCACGGCACTCATTGTGGTGGAGGAAATCGGACTGAAGCGCGACGCCGTGATTGCCATACTGCTTCACCCCAGTGTGGCCGACGGCTATTATACTATCGACGATGTGAGGGAACAGTTTGGCGAATCGGTGGCGCGGATACTCCACGGACTGAGGCGCATTGCTGACCTGTATGCCAAGAACCCGGTGGTGGAGAGCGAAAACTTCCGCAATCTGCTGCTGTCGTTCGCCGAAGACATGAGGGTGATTCTCATCATGATTGCCGACAGGGTGAACCTGATGAGGCAGATTCGCGACAACGCAAGTGCCGACAAAAACAGGGTGGCCGAGGAGGCTGCCTATCTCTATGCGCCGCTTGCCCACAAGCTTGGACTCTACAAACTGAAGAGCGAGCTTGAAGACTTGTCGCTGAAATACCGTGAGCACGACGCTTACTACATGATCAAGGAGAAGCTCAACGCCACGAAAGCGGCGCGCGATGCCTATATAGACAGTTTCATCGGTCCTATCGCGGAGAAGCTTACCGCAGCCGGACTGCACTTTCACATGAAGGGACGCACCAAGAGCATACACTCCATCTGGCAGAAGATGAAGAAGCAGAAATGCGGATTCGAAGGCATCTACGACCTGTTTGCCATACGCATCATCATCGACTCGCCTCTGGAAAAGGAGAAAATGCAGTGCTGGCAGGCTTATTCTATAGTGACCGATATGTATCAACCTAACCCAAGGCGACTGCGCGACTGGCTGTCGGTGCCCAAGAGCAACGGCTATGAGAGTCTGCACATAACGGTTTTGGGACCTGAAAAGAAGTGGGTTGAGGTGCAGATACGCACAGAACGAATGGACGAAGTGGCCGAACGAGGCGTTGCGGCTCACTGGCGATACAAGGGAATCAAGGGCGAATCGGGTCTTGACGAATGGCTGACCAACATCAGAAACATCCTCGAAACCAGCGATGATGCACAGATGATGGACCAGTTCAAGATGGATCTGTACGAAGACGAGGTGTTTGTGTTCACGCCCAAAGGTGACCTTTTCAAGTTTCCCAAGGGTGCCACGGTGCTCGACTTCGCCTATCACATACACTCGAAGATAGGCAACGGATGCACCGGAGCGAGAATCAACGGCAAGGTTGTCACGTTTCGCGAACCGCTGCACAGTGGCGACCAGGTGGAGATAATCACTTCGAGCACACAAAAGCCCAAGCAGGAGTGGCTCAACATCGTGCAGACTTCGAGGGCAAAGGCGAAGATAAGGCTCGCTCTGAAGGAAACACAGGTGAAGGAAGGTCTCTTCGCAAAGGAGATGATTGAGCGCAAGTTCAAGAATCGCAAGATTGATCAGGAGGAGCACATCATGGCCAAGCTGATAAAGAAGCTCGGCTTTAAGGAAACGAGTGACTTCTACCGCAAGATTTCCGACGGTGCGCTTGACGTGAACACGGTCATTGACAAGTATCTTGAACTGAAAGCACGTGAGGAAGGCGTCACCGAAAACCAGGCGCGCAGTGCTGAGGAGTTCAGTTTCAAGAGCGAAAACGAAGAGAACACGACTAAAGGAAACGACGATGTACTTGTGATTGACCGCAACCTCAAGGGTGTTGAATACCAGCTTGCTCACTGCTGCCATCCCATATACGGTGATGCTGTGTTCGGTTTTGTCAGTGTCAACGGTGGAATAAAGATTCACCGCGAGGACTGTCCCAACGCTCCGGAGCTACGCCGCCGCTTCGGCTATCGTGTGGTGAAAGCCCGTTGGAGCGGCAAGGGAGCTTCGCAGTATTCCATAACCCTACGTGTCATAGGCAACGATGATATAGGTATCGTTAATAACCTGACGAGCATCATAAGCAAGGACGAGAAACTGACCTTGCGAAGCATCAGCATAGACAGTCACGACGGCCTCTTCAGCGGCAATCTCGTGGTGCAGCTTGAAGACGTGTCACGATTGAAGTCGCTTATTCGCAAGCTCGAAACCGTCAAGGGCGTTAAGAACGTAGAGCGAATATAGAGTCGTTCGGAAGGTTTTTGTGATATTCAAAATGCGGCTTGAACATGTTTCTTGAACCATCCAAACCAACAGGGTTCTGGATATAACCGGCAGCTTCCCAGAATATAGCCGACAGTTCTACAGGCTATGTTTGATAGTTTTTAAGGATATGGATATAACAAAGTCGGCTGTCATCTCGACAGCCGACTTTTTAAAACAAACTACTTAAAAACTAATCTACTAAAACAAATCAAAAAATATCGTGCAGAGAACCTTCATCTTCCGCAATGAGCGGTGAAAGGTTGACTCTCTTTGTTCTTTTCGCGTATTATCTTCTTCCTTATTTCGTGTGCAAAGATAAATATTAAAAATATAGCTTCAAAATATTTTTAGCACAAATTTTAGTGTAAAAATCAAATATATTGGGTTTGTAACGTTTGTGTTGTTGTGTTGCAAGCCTGTTCCTCGTGGTTGGTTTTGTGGATAAACGAGGCTTCATGGATGAACTTTCGCAACCTTTCAGAACCTTTTAGACACAAGAAAAGCGCATGACTTTCGCCATGCGCTTTCCTATTATTCTGTGCGTTTTGGAAACCGTTCGGTTCCTCAATGCAGCATCTTCTTTACATCATGCCGCCCATGCCTGCGCCGCCGCCCATTGGCATAGCGGGCTTCTCCTCGGGTTTGTCCACGATGAGACATTCTGTGGTGAGGAACATTCCGGCGATAGAGGCTGCGTTCTCCAAAGCCACGCGAGACACCTTTGCAGGGTCTATCACACCAGCCTTGCGCATATCCTCATATTCTCCAGTGCGTGCGTTGTAACCGAAGTCACCTTTGCCTTCGCGAACCTTCTGCACTACCACTGCACCTTCGCCACCGGCGTTTGCAACAATCTGACGAAGCGGTTCCTCGATGGCACGCTTCACGATGTTGATACCAGTCTGCTCGTCGGGGTTGTCACCCTTCAGGTCTGTCAACTCGTCAAGAGCGCGGATGTAGGTTGTGCCACCGCCGGCTACAACACCTTCCTCGTTGGCTGCACGTGTAGCGCACAGTGCATCGTCCACGCGGTCTTTCTTCTCCTTCATCTCAACCTCGCTGTTTGCGCCTACGTACAGAACTGCTACGCCGCCAGAAATCTTTGCCAGACGCTCCTGGAGCTTCTCCTTGTCGTAAGAGCTTGTGGTGTTTGCAATCTCGTTCTTTATCTGAGCCTTGCGGTCAGCGATGATCTGCTTGTCGCCGGCACCGTTTACGATGGTGGTGTTGTCCTTGGTCACGGTCACCTTGTCGCAAGTTCCGAGCATTTCGAGTGTAGCCTGCTCCAGTTTGAGACCCTTCTCCTCGCTGATTACAGTACCGCCTGTCAGTATGGCGATGTCTTCCAGCATAGCCTTGCGACGGTCGCCGAAGCCAGGAGCCTTAACAGCGCAAATCTTCAATCCGCCACGCAGACGGTTGACAACGAGCGTTGTCAGAGCCTCAGAGTCAACATCCTCGGCAATCACGAGCAGTGAACGACCGCTCTCTGCGGCAGGTTGCAGAATGGGGAGGAAGTCCTTGATGTTGCTTATCTTCTTGTCGTAGATGAGGATGTACGGATTTTCCATCACGCACTCCATCTTGTCTGTGTCGGTAACGAAGTATCCGCTGAGGTAACCACGGTCGAACTGCATACCCTCAACCACGTTGATGTATGTGTCGCGGCTCTTGCTTTCCTCAATGGTAATCACGCCATCCTTGCTCACCTTCTTCATTGCGTCGGCAATGAGCTTACCAATTTCGGGATCGTTGTTGGCCGAAACGGTGGCTACCTGCTCAATCTTAGCGTAGTTGTCTTCCACCTTCTCTGCGTGAGTCTTGATGTAATTGACCACAGCAGCCACGGCCTTGTCGATACCACGCTTCAGGTCCATGGGGTTAGCACCGGCGGTAACGTTCTTCAAACCAACGTTCACGATGCTCTGTGCAAGTATTGTTGCGGTTGTGGTTCCGTCGCCTGCGTCGTCGCCAGTCTTGCTTGCTACGCTCTTAACCAACTGTGCGCCGGTGTTCTCAAAGTGGTTTTCGAGTTCCACTTCCTTGGCTACAGTTACACCGTCCTTGGTTATCTGCGGAGCACCGAACTTCTTTTCGATGATTACGTTGCGGCCTTTAGGACCGAGAGTCACCTTTACGGCGTTTGCCAACTGGTCAACACCTTTCTTGAGAAGGTCGCGTGCGTCTATGTTATATGTTATTTCCTTTGCCATTGTATATTGCCTTTCTATTCTTTAGTTGTTGTTTTTATCCTATAATTGCGAGCACATCGCTTTGGCGCATCATCAGGTATTTTGTTCCCTCATACTCCAGTTCGGTGCCTGAATATTTGCCATAGAGCACTTCGTCGCCCTCTTTGAGCACCATTTCCTCGTCTTTTGTACCCTTGCCTGTGGCAACAATCTTGCCGCGCAATGGTTTCTCTTTAGCTGTGTCAGGGATGATAATACCTCCGATTTTCTCCTCTGCAGGTGCGGGGAGAACCAGAACTCTGTCTGCTAATGGTTTGATGTTCATAACTCTTCTATGATTTTAATGATTATACATTTTATGTCTGTGAGTGCCGTGTTGCCACTTCGCTCACTCCAATGAATACGAAAACTGTGCCAAAACACCATGGGTGACATTTTGGCACAGTTGCTTTGTGTTGGTGTGACAGGCTTGATGTGAGTTTCTTGAGAATTCTCGGCGGTCGTTTTGTGGCTGAGGCAATCGCCGTATTTTTTTGCGGAAAAGAATTTGTCTGTTAAAATAATATTTGTATATTTGTAAATATGTAATACACATTAAAAACAATGTGAATAAAAGACTAATAGTAATTGATAAAAATTGGAACATGGAAAAGAATTTGAGAATTATGGCGTTTTGTGTAGTTGTAGTTAGCTGCCTTTTGTTTTCCTGCACAAATGATGTTAATTATGAAAAGGCAAAAGACAATAACGTAAAAGTAGTTGCGGATTTGGAGAGAGTTAATCAAAATTTGTATTCTTCGGCATTTTTAAACGCAAGAACACGGGTGTGTAGGAATAGAGAAACAAAAATGAAGGTGGTTTGTGCTGATTTAGTTGGCGCTTGGCAAGGAGCAGAAGCTGGATTGTCGTTTGGCGTAAAAGCTGGGCTTGGCATTGGTTCTCCCCATTTGGTCGGTGGCGGCTTTTGTGCGTTAGGCGCACTGGTTGGTGGCGCATGGGGGTCATGGATGGCTGCCCCTACAATGGCTACCCTTGATAATTTCGAAAAGATACCGCAGACTTGTAAATTTACATTAAAAGGAGACCTTTCAATAAACGAGGAAGCAATTGCTATTAAAGATATAAGAGCAAACAACAAAACAAATATTCCTCATGCCGTTCTTGAGAAAACAAAGCTTGACGAGAATACATTGCGCATTGCTAAAATGCATAATATCATATTGCTGTCACTTGATGGGGCTGTAACTCTTGATGAAACATCGCAGAATAAGTCTGAAATGGATAAATTAAAGAATGAAATGCTGGATTCTAGAGAGTTTATGGATAGTTGTAGGATGGCTGGTGTTAGGGCGCAAGGTTGGAAATTAGGGACATCTGCCGATGTTACAGCGAAAATTATTACTCTTTTTTGTGAGGCTTTAGCCGAATGCTCAAAGATAGAAGATGTTGCGGCTGTTATTGGAAAATACATGGAAGTAATAGAAGTCTCTAAAGAATTGACAAAAGAACAGAAAGAAAGTGTAAAATACGGCCTTGCGACAGGCTTGTATAGTTCCAATTATTGGGAAGACGTTTACGCCGAAACTACAAAATAGAGCGGATATGGAGAATGGTTTTTTGCTGACGAATGGATGCATGCTTTTGTTTTGTCTGCTGTTTACGACAGAGCCAATGCTGGGACATTCCGAAATATATTGGTGCTTAATGGCAATCTTAGGATTAATCGGATTCTTGTCGCTGATAGGAAGTATGATGAGCGTGTGCCGACGTAAGATATCAATTTCGGATTGTCTTACAAGTATGAAAAGGACTTTTCGCCTATATATATCCGTTTTCATTGTTGGCATGGTTATAAGTTACGCATACCATTCTTCCCTATTCAAGTTTTGGCTTTCCATGCTTGTTCTTGAGTTGATTACTCTTTGCTGTCAAAATATCAAGAAAAGCGAATAGAAATTATCTTCCTTTTGGGACTTTAAACCGTCAAGTGGCGGTTTACGTATTATCTTTTGACTATATATTAGGCGAGAACGCAACGCCCAATATATAGTCAAATGTCTTTTGTTCAAAAGATTATTCGTCGAAAGGCTTAAAGATTCCGCGCTCTTCGCGCTCCTTTATCAGTTTGTCGAGCTTCTGCTTGCGCATTGGCATGAGCCATTTGCGCGCATATATATTAGGTATAGCCACGCCAAGGGCGATGCACATGGTGACGATGGAAGCCCTGACGCCGTTGTGAACAGCCTCGGTCACTTCACCCACAATGCCGTGCATCTGTATCAAGGCGAACAGGAAACGGTACATCAGCACACCGGGTACCATCGGGATGACGCTCGGAATGGCGAGGCAATGGTGCGGAGTGTGGAATATGTGAGTGCCCCTTACCCATATTATACTGATGAGAAGTGAACCGATGAGCGAACCCATTGTCAGTCCCATATCCAATCCGATGTTGTTGTTGCTCGGTCCAAGGTTGACAAAATTGCGCGTGCATACGGCAATGATACCGCCTATCGCCACAACCCAG